>PSRN01000168.1 GCA_003176075.1 Bdellovibrio sp. | reverse complement strand
GGAATGCCGCTCTCGCTCGAGTAGCCCAAGGCCGCGGGCACACCACTGTCGGGCACGGGAATGACGACGTCGGCATCCACCGGGTTTTCACGCGCCAACCAGCGGCCAAATTGCCGGCGCGATTCATAGACACTTTGACCAAAAACAATACTGTCGGGCCGCGCGAAATACACATGTTCAAAAATGCACTGGGACCTGCGATCGGACCTGGGCAAGTGCGACGAGTGCGTCCCTTGCCCATCGACGCAAAAAATCTCCCCTGGCTCAATCTCACGCACAAACTGCGCCCCCACTAGATCCAAAGCACAAGTCTCACTGGCCACCACGTAACAAGGAAGACCTTGGTGATTGGTTTTTAAACCGAGCACCAGCGGACGAAATCCCAAGGGATCCCTGACCGCGATCAGTTTGTCTTTTAGGAGCATGACCAAACTATAAGCCCCCGTCACTTTTTGCAGCACCAAAGGCAGAGCTTCGAGAACGTCCTTACCCCGCTCTCGCGCTAACAAATGAAGAAAAATTTCAGAGTCCGTGGTGCCTTGAAAAATGGCCCCTTGCTCCTGCAACTCATCACGCAGCTTTTGCGAGTTCACGATGTTGCCGTTATGAGCAATGGCCAAGGGACCCTGCCGCAAATTCGCGGTGAGCGGCTGAGCGTTGGAGAGAAGATTTTGCCCGGTGGTTGAATAGCGATTGTGACCAATGGCCGAAAAGCCGTGCAGGCGGCGAAGCTCCTCCTCATGAAAGATATCTCCCACCAGGCCCAGCCCTCGGTGGATATGATGAGTCCCGTCTTGGTTTGAAACGATCCCCGAGGACTCTTGCCCGCGGTGTTGCATGGCATAGAGACCGAGATAGCAGAGGCGTGCGGCCTCTTCATGATTCCAAATTCCGATCACCGCGCATTCTTCACGCCAACTCTTCATGAATCAGCTCCTTTCAGTGAATCAGCTCCCTTCAACGAACGAGCTTTTCTCAATGAATCAGCTCCCTTCAACGAACGAGCTTTTCTCAATGAATCAGCTCCGTCATGGTGGCTCGCCGTTGATTCCAGAATTCCTCTACCTTCATCCGCCAGTCCGCCGCTTCGATCAAATTCGCTTGTGTGTGGCCGATCTCAGAAACTTTCAAACCCAAGGCACGCAACTTGGAAAAATCGGGCTGCCGACGGGAATCCACTTCAAAAACCATTTGATAGAGTGAATCCTTCACCAAGTCCCTTGTTGATCGCTCTAGACGAAAGCCTATGCCACTCTTAGTGAAACCTGCCAGACCCCAGGCCAGACCGCCTTCACCAATCAGTTGCGAAGAAAGAATCTGATTCGTCATCACAAGATGTTGAATCGCCGCCAGCTGAGTCGCAATTCCTGAGAGAATGGATTTTGTTTGCGCCGCCGCCAGGGACATGAGCCGCCATTCGAGCTTATTTTCCTCTTCCACCCAAGGAAGTTCCACGAGAAACAATTTTGATTTTTCCCGTTGAAAGAAATCGCCAGGTTGATTTTCACCCGTGGCGGCTTCGCCGCCCACGCATCCCACCTGAGGCAGCAGCCCGAGTAAACCAATCGCCGGCGTTGAAGTGACTCCCTCACCCAAGGTTTCGTTATAAAAACTCACATTGCCGCTGACCACCGGGATACGAAGCGCCATACAAACATCACGTATCGCTTCAACCGAGGCCACGAACTCCGTCATAATCTCCGGTCTTTCGGGATTGCCGAAATTCAAGCAGTCGGTGGCCCCCACCGGATAACCGCCTTTCACCGCCATCTGTAAACTCGGGAAAAGAACGGCGTCAAGCGCCCCCACCACCACGTCTCGCTTCAGCCAGGAACAGCGGCCCCCCGTGGCCAGGAGAAGTCCACGATGGGAACGGGGCAGTCGCAACACCGCGATTTGATGATCACATCCAGCGGCTGTCATTCCACCGACCCTTTGATCATACTGGCGGTAAATCGACTCCCGTGACCCCCAGGCCGCCGACTTCAAACGTTGTTCCATGATCGGCTGAAGGGCTGTCGGCTGAAGGGCTGTCGCCTCAAGCGCTGACGGCGTTGGCGCTGAAGTTGAAGGTGGCGCATCAGCGCGAGCCCCGCGGGCGGAAGAAAAGTCCGCGCGACGCAGCCGCGGCGATTTCCACTCCCCATGGGGCCGTTCATAAACCGGCGCCTGGTCGACGATCAAAGCGGGGTCCAATTCAGCGAGCTTTTCACCATGCCAAAAGATTTGCATTTCACGGGCGGAACGAACCTTGCCAATGCGGACGGCATCCAATCCCCAGCGCGAGAACACTTCAGCAAGCTCTGAAAAATGAGCTGGCTCACAGACCAGAAGCATGCGTTCTTGTGACTCCGACAGCAAAATCTCCTCGGGCCCCATCGACAAATCACGCAGGGGAACCCGGTCCAAATGAAGTTCAAAGCCAAGTCCGCCCTTGGCCGCCATTTCAAAACTGGAACTGGTGAGACCGGCGGCTCCCATATCCTGAATCGCCACCACCAGTTTTTTGCCGATCACTTCAAGACAGGACTCAATCAAAAGTTTTTCAAAAAAGGGATCGCCAATCTGCACATTGGGTTTCTTGGCTTCCGTATCTTCCGCGAAAGACTCGCTGGCCATGGCGGCACCGTGCACGCCGTCCTTACCGGTCTTGGCCCCGACGTAAACCACATCGTTGCCCGGACCTCGCGCCGCCGAAAGCGCCACCGGATCTTCCGGCAAGAGAAGGCCCACGCTCATGGCGTTGACCAAAATATTGCGATTGTACGTGGGATCAAACTGCGTCTTGCCGGTGACCGTGGGAACGCCGACGGCATTGCCGTATCCTGAAATGCCGCGCACCACTCCGTCGACCAATTGAGGCATTCGATCAGCTTTGGTTTCGCCAAAACACAGGAAATCCGCCGAGGCGATGGGCCTGGCTCCCATCGTGAAGATGTCCCGCAAAATGCCGCCGACACCCGTCGCGGCCCCTTGCGTGGGTTCAATAAAACTCGGATGATTGTGGGATTCCATTTTGAAGACGACGCGTTCACCCTGCCCCAGATCAACGATGCCGGCATTTTCCCCCGCCGCGCTGGCGACCGAGGGAGTGAGGGTCGAGGCAAATTTCTTCAAATGGACTTTCGAGCTCTTGTAACTGCAGTGTTCACTCCACAGGGCCGAAAAAAGAGCCCACTCAACCCCGGCCGGAGCACGCCCGAGCAGCTGGCCGATGCGCTCATATTCGGCTTCCGAGATGCGGTAATGTTTAAGCTTTTCTTTCATGTCATCCTCTTCCAGCGTGGGATTTGGTGCCGCCACGGGCAAAAAAGCGCCGGCCATCCTGACTTCCCATCCAGGAGAAAATGGCCCGTTCCGGATGGGGCATCAGCCCAGCCACATTGCCCTTCTCGTTGAGGACGCCGGCAATATTGTTTCGCGAGCCGTTGGGATTGTCGACGTACCTCAGCCAAACTTGCTGGCGCTCTTCAAGCCGGTTTAACTCTGAATCGGAGGCGTAAAATCGACCCTCACCGTGGGCAATCGGAAGCCGCAGCGTGGGCGGCGAAGCCGCCAAGTTTTCCCCCCAAGGACCCCGCTCACTCACCGTTTCAAGTTCCACCCAATCATCGATAAAGCGCAAATTTTCATTGCGCACCAAAGCTCCAGGCAGCAGATGACTTTCCACCAAAACTTGAAAGCCATTGCAAATGCCAAGCACCGCTCCGCCACGTTCGGCATACTCACGCACCGAGGCCATCACCGGACTACGAGCCGCTAAAGCGCCCGAACGAAGATAATCGCCGTAGCTAAATCCTCCCGGCAAAATCAGGGCGTCAAACGAAGAAAGATCAGCAACCCGATCCAAATGCCAAAGAAACTTGTATGAATCGCCTTGTTCGTGCACCCACTGGGCCACGTCACGATCGCAATTGGTACCCGGAAAACGAACAATGCCAATCATTCCTTTGTCTCCAAAATAAAAGTCTCAATCAAAGGATTATGTAACAGCGTTTGAGCGATTTTTTCAGCGGTTGACCTGGCCTCATCCGGCGGTCCCTCCAGCTCCAGTTCCACATATTTGCCAACCCTGACACCAATGGGCGGATAACCTTCCAAGCGGAGGGTTTGTTCAACCGCTCTTCCTTGGGTATCGAGGATGACCTCGCGGGGCATGATTCGAACACCAAATTTTTGTTTCATTGATGGTTGTACTGACTGCTTCATCACCGCCCTCCAGGGACAAAGCGATGCCCCGATGAATTGGTTAGCCTTTTCAAGACTTCACTGTAACTTTCTTCAACCCGCCCGAGATCCCGGCGGAAACGGTCTTTGTCCAAGCGCTCGCCACTTTTAGCGTCCCACAGGCGACAGCAATCCGGCGTGATCTCGTCAGCCAAAACAATGTCGCCTTCGGACTCACTGGGTGTTCCAAACTCCACCTTGAAGTCGATCAGCTGAATCCCCACCGCTTGAAAGAGCCCTTGCAAGACCTGGTTAATTTCCAAAGCCTTTTGTTTCAAGATCGCGATTTGTTCGGCGGTGGCAATCCCCAAGACGATCGCCTGGTCATCGCTGAGAAAGGGATCAGCCAAGGCATCGTCTTTGTAATAAAACTCAACCAAGGGGCGCGGCAGGGGTTCGCCTTCGTCACGTCCCATTTTCTTGGCGGTGGAGCCAGCCAGCACATTGCGAACAACCACTTCCAAGGGAATAATCCGCACCCGTCGAACCTCCATCTCCCGCTCACCCACTTCGCGCAGAAAGTGCGATTCGATTCCCTTTTTCTTAAGCTCTTTGAAAATGTGCGCGGCCACGTCGCGGTTGATGCTCCCCTTGCCGGCAAAGGATCCCCGCTTTTGCGCGTTGAAAGCGGTCAGGGAGTCTTTGAACTCCAGCAGCAGCACTCCCGCATTGTCGGTGGTGTACAGTCTTTTCGCCTTTCCTTCGTATATCATTTCATTTTTCATGTCAGAACTCGCTTGATAATGGTGTCGATATTCCTGCGGTTTCGCTCGCCGGAAAAAATCTTTTGCAGGTCCTTGCTTTTGAGAAGCTGCGAAGTTTGCGGGTCAGCGAGCAATTTTTCCTCCAACTGCTCGCCCCGTCCCATGGCATGGCAGAGCCGTTGCACGTGACGGTAGGCCTCATCGCGGTCCAAGCCTTTTTCGACCAGGGCCAAAAGCACCTGAGAACTGAAAAGCTGGCCCTGCGAAGACTGGATGTTTTCGAGCATCCTTTTCTTGTGCACGTCCAACCCCTGCACCAGCACCGCCATGCGGTGAACGACATAGTCCGCCAGGATAAAGGCGTCGGGAAAAATCACGCGCTCCACCGACGAGTGGCTGATGTCCCGTTCATGCCAGAGAGCCACGTCTTCCAAGGCCGCCACGGCATAGCCCCGCAGCAAGCGGGAAGCCCCAGTGATCATCTCGGCGCTGATCGGGTTTTTTTTGTGCGGCATCGCCGAACTTCCCTTTTGCCCCTTGGCGAAGCCTTCCGTGACTTCACTCACCTCATTGCGTTGCAGATGGCGAAGCTCCACGGCGAGCCTTTCAAGGCCAGTTCCCAAGAGAGTCAGGGCGCAAATCATCTCGGCATGGCGATCGCGTGGGACAACTTGGGTCGCCACCACTTCCGGGACGAGTCTGAGACGTTTGCCGACCTTCAGCTCCACCTCCGGCGGTTGGTTGGCATAAGTACCGACGGCGCCGGAGAGCTTTACCACCTTCATTTGATCCACGGCCCGCTCCAGACGCCGGCGGTTGCGCTCAAGCTCCGCCAAAAATCCGGCGAGCTTTAAGCCAAAAGTGGTGGGTTCAGCGAACATCCCATGAGTTCGTCCCGCGCATAAAGTCTCAGCATGCTTTTCAATTTGGCTGCGCAGCGAGCGATTCAAGAAGTCGAGCGACGCCGACAGCACCGCCCAGGCTTCACGCACCTGCAGGCTGAAACCCGAATCCAACACATCGGAGCTGGTCATCCCAAAATGCACGTAACGGCCCATTTCACCGACATTTTCAGCCACATTGGTGACAAAGGCGATGGTGTCATGGCGACTGGTTTTTTCGATTTCAGCGATCTGTTGGGTCGAGAAGCGGGCTTTTTCTTTGATGGCCTTGGCCGCCGCCTTGGGGATCAATCCCAGCTCCGCCTGCACTTCGGCCACCGCCACTTCGACCTCCAGCATCTTGGCGAAGCGGTTCTCCATCGCCCATATAGCGACCATTTCCGGTCTGGAATATCGCTCGATCACGCCAACCTCTCTGCCCGCAACCGGGACTGTTTCCACTTTTCTAGCACATCACTTCCCACTTTTCTCGCTTTGATCAATAGGTAATTCCAACCCAAACCTTGGCAGGCCTCAGCCCCCACCCAGTCAAAGTTGGTCCAATGGGGTGGCGAATAAGCGGCCAATTCCTGAGGGTCAAAGAGGGGATGGCGGGCCGGCCCCACCGCCTGGGGCGGCAAAACCGCGCAGAGGGGAGGATCGTTGACTTCAATCCCTTGAAATCCCAGCCGCCGCTCAAGAAGACCCTGAATTTCCTGCAAATGGCGCAAAACGTATTCCTTTTGGAAGCGGAAAGTCTCAGGAATGCGAAACCACAGGTCAAACAAGTCCGCGTTGGTCGTCCGCTGCAGGACAAAGAGATTTTGGTGCGACCAGGGCAACACCCGGTCGGTGACCCACACCGAATGAAGCGGCAAACACTCCCGTTGCGGCAACGCTGGCCATTTGAGACGGGCCCTCACCCACGACCCTTTCGCTTGTAAGATTCCTTTTTCAAACATTTTTTCCCGCAACCGCTGGGACATTTTTTCGGTCTCTTCGCCGCTCAAAAACCAAACCAAATGGTCAAAAGTCAGCAGCTCCGCCGTGTCTGAATTCTCCAGACGGACCTCCAGACTCTGCAAAACCCCGGAGCCTATTTTGGCAAGATCAACGACACTCGCCCCCTCGCGAACCTGCACGCCACTCCGGCGAAGGGCCTCAAAGGATTTCTTGCGCGCCGCCCGCGACATCGACCGGACAAAAAAGTCACTGGCCAGGGGGAGAGAGCCCGTCAACAAGCCGGGCCCTTGAAACGTGTTCCATTCATTGGCAAAAAAGGAGCGCGCCAGATGATAAAGCCAAGTTTGGTCAAACTCCCCTTCCGCCAAAAACTGCAGATCACGGTTGGCGCTGGGAGAGGCAAAACAAACCCAGTTCCACACATTCTCTGGTATTCTGAGCTGGACCCGGTGGTCCATCGTCAAGGGGCCTTTCATTTCAAAGGGACCCTCGCCAAAGACCCAGGTGAAACCATTCACCTGCATCAGCGGCGCCTGATCTTCCAGGAGTCGTTGACTCTCGGTCTGGCGAAGCCCTTGGGAGAAAAAGCCAAAGGGACCCTCTTCATCCTCGGCGGCCGCTGTCCCCAAGCTGCCCGACACATCCACCAGGAGCACCGGTACTTCACTTTGCGCCAGCTCCATCGCCAAGGCATGACCACGGCCAAAAGCCGAAACAATCAACACCACTCTGACCTCCACCCTCTAAAATTAACCGCCGCGGCCCAATCCCGAATCAGACGTTGCTCGCTGATCGCCATGCGCAGCTGCATTTCCTCCCAAGCGACGCAAGGTTGGGCTTGCGCCTGCCGGCGCCGAACACCGGCATCCATTTCTTCGTTCACATCGTGAATGGTCACCCCCATGGGCGCGCCCGCCTGAAAACTTTTTTCCATGGCGTGAGCCCCCGGAAAAGCCGGCAGAAGACTCGGATGCACATTCCAAATGCGACCTCGCCACGAGCGAACAAATTCAGCTGGCAGCAGGCGCATAAATCCCAGAAGAAAAATCTTTTCAATCCGCCTTTGCTGGAGCTCCTGATCAAGACCTTGCCAGTCGATGGGGCTGGCCAAGACAGTCGTGGGAAGACCGCATCTTGCCGCACGTTTAAGCCCCAGGGCTGAAGCCCGGCTTGAAACCACCCAACGCACATCGATCTGATCGATCACGTCAAAAAGAGCCTGGGCTGTTGATCCACGTCCGGATAAAAACACAGCCCAGCGGCAGCTAACACCTGTGGCGCCTTCTGCGGAGGTGCCGAAGGCACCGACTTGGCTTCGGCCGCCCACGCTCATGGCTGAACCTCGCCAAGGTCAAAGAGGTGAAATCCCAGGGCCTTGGCGATCGGCTCTAAAGTTTGCGACAGCTGCGGGCGGGTGATCACGCAAAAGCCAATTCCACAATTGAGGGTTTTCATCATTTCTTCATCACTGAGTCCGGTGCGCCGCTGAACCTCACGAAAGGGTGAAGGCCAAGGCCAGTCCCGCCGGTTCCACTGCCACCCCTCAGGCAGGACGCGTGGAATGTTGTCGATTCCTCCACCCGTGATATGAGCGGCAGCGTGAATTTCCACCGCTTGCGTCTGCAAACGCTTAACCAAATTGACATATAAAGCTGTGGGCTTGAGGAGTTCCTCTTGCCAGTGAGGCAAGTCCTCCGCAAAGACCCGCCGAAGAAGGCTATAGCCATTGGAGTGAAAACCTGAGCTGCTGAAAGCAAAAACGCGATCCCCCGCCTGGACACGGTGAGCGCCCCAAGCCTTGGCTTCATCCACCAAACCCACGGCAAAGCCCGCGCAATCAAAGTCATTCCCCTGGTAAACACCAGGCATTTCCGCGGTTTCTCCACCCACCAGGGCGCAGTCGGCATCGCGACAGGCCTGGCTCACGCTCGCCAAAAAGGCTTGCGCCGCCGTCAGGTCCAACCGACCGGTGGCATAATAATCCAAAAAGAGCAGCGGCTTGGCGCCCGAGCAAATTAAATCATTCACGCACATGGCGACCAGATCCTGCCCGAGACCCTGATAATTTCCGCTTTCAGCAGCCAATTTGACCTTGGTGCCGACGCCGTCAGTGCAAGTCACAAGGCAGGGCTGGCTCATTTCTCCCAAGGGCAGGCGGAACAAGGAGGCAAAGCCACCGATGCCCGAAACAATCTGGTCCTGGTGCGGCCAGGGCTCTTTTTTGGCGCGCAGCCAGTCCACCAACCTGTCGCCGGCCTCGACGTCCACTCCCGCGGAACGGTAATTCAACGCCTCGACCTTTTCCTGAGTCATATTTTGCACCTTTTTCAGTGTTTTTTGAACCTTATCCCGGGCCATGAAAATGGCCCCATCAAACACCAATTCCTGACCGGAGTCCAGTGCCCAACGCGGGCGTCTCAAAACGAGTCAGTTGCGGCCGAGGACGAGGTCTGGCTTTGCACCCTGGCGCGACCTCAAGGATACTGGGGAGAGGGTGTTTAATCATCCTCTGGGAGCTGCACTTGCGTCGCGTCCTTCTTGTCTTGATGGTTTATTTTTCAGTCTTCATTCCCCATCACGCCCGGGCACAAAGCGATGGCGACGACGCCTACGATCCGTTCGCTGACTACAGTGAATTTGACGAGTCCACCGACGAAGAGGCCGACATCAATTTTTTTCGTCACGGCCGTTTCTTCACCATTGGCGCCGCCGTCGGCTACAGGGGCTTCACCGACAAACTCTCGAGCCTTTTTTCTTCAGGCCCGACTTACGGCATCTTCATGTCCTACTTTTTTGACCTGAGGCTCGCCATTCAATTTGGCTTTCTCACGGGGGACCACGCCTTCAATTACACCTTTCCCGATGCGGAGAATTTCACCGGCAATGTCAACATGACCTTTTTGAATTTCGATCTCAAGTATTACTTAAACACACAGAATTTAACCCGCGGGGTGGCCGACTTGAATCCTTATTTCTTTGGTGGCATCGCGCAAGTCTATCGCACGAAAACGCTGTCAGGCGACCTGGGCGAAAGCAAAGATAACACTCTGGGTCTCAATGTCGGCGGCGGCATTGAAATCCCCATTTCACGCAAGAAATCATATTTCGCGCTTCAGGGGACCTATCGATATTTCCACTTCAAGGATGCCAGCTACCACTTTTATTCCTCGACCGGAGTAATGTCAGACATCCGTCCGACCGGGGAATCCTATGATTTTCTTGCTATTCTGGGGATGAATTTTTAAGAATAAGATGAGCATTGCAAGCAAGAGTGGTCAATTCTTTCGGCAGCGAAAGAATTCTTAATTTTTTTCCTTTATTCATGACTTTATTCATGAACGGAGAGGTGGGCCCATGCATGACATTAAAGACTCCTTAAGACCCTGGCTGTCTTCTTATCCTCCGGAGGTCAATACCGACATCGACTTCGGCACGTACAGCTCGGTTTTGAGCTTTATGCATGAGTCCTTTGGCAAGTTTCCCTCCCGGTCGGCCTTCACCAATATGGGGACAACCCTGACCTTTACGGAGATCGATCAGTTGTCCAGCCACTTCGCATCTTTTCTGCAAAATGAACTGGGACTCAGGAAAGGGGACCGGATCGCCCTGCAACTGCCAAACCTTCTGCAATTTCCAATTGCTCTTTTTGGCGCGATGAAGGCGGGGTTGGTCGTGGTCAACACCAATCCGCTCTACACGCCCAAGGAAATGCTTCATCAATTTAACGACGCCGGCGCCAAAGCCGTGGTGATCCTCGCCAATTACGCCAATCACCTGGAGGCCATCCTCAAGCAAACATCGGTTGAATCCGTGATTGTCACCGAAGTGGGTGACCTGCTTTCTTTTCCCAAGAATCTGGTGGTCAACCTGGCCGTCAAATATCTCAAGAAAATGGTGCCGCCCTTTCATCTTCCCACCGCGTACTCCTTCAACCAGGCCCTCGCCTTGGGTCAAAAGCGCCCCCCCAAGGAAGCTGACTTAAGCCTTCAGGATTTGGCTTTTCTGCAATACACGGGAGGCACCACCGGCGTGGCCAAGGGAGCCATGCTCACCCATCGCAATGTGGTCGCCAATGCCCTGCAAATATCCGAATGGATGAAACCCCTCTTGCGACCCGGGGAAGAAACCGTCATCACCGCCCTGCCGATGTATCATATTTTTTCGCTGACGGTGAATCTGCTGAGCTTTATGAAGTACGGCGGGCACAGTGTTTTAATCACCAACCCGCGGGATATTCCTGCTTTTATTCAAACGCTGCGCCACACTTCTTTCACCGCCATGACCGGAGTGAATACGCTTTTCAATGCCTTGATGAACCATCCGGATTTTAGCAAAATTGATTTCTCAAGGTGTAAGCTTTCGGTCGCTGGCGCCATGGCCCTGCAGACCACCGTCGCCCAAAGATGGTTTGAAAAGACCCGCTCGCCCATCTTCGAAGGGTATGGCTTGACCGAAGCTTCGCCGGTTCTTTGCTGCAACCCCATTGCCGGCGGCAACGATATTGTCGGCACGATCGGCCTGCCTCTCCCCAGCACCTGGATTCGAATTATCGACGAAGAAGGACGCGACGTGCCCATCGGCCAAGCGGGGGAGCTGGTCGCCAAAGGGCCGCAGGTGATGACGGGCTACTATCAGCGTCCCGACGAAACGGCCCTGGTCATGATGGACGGGGGATGGTTGCGCACGGGAGATATTGCAGTCATGCAGGACGGTGGATTTTTCAGACTTGTCGACCGCAAGAAAGACATGATTTTGGTCTCCGGGTTTAACGTTTACCCCAATGAAGTGGAAGAGGCCATCGCCAGCCATCCGGGTGTTCTCGAAGTGGCCGTGATCGGTGTTCCGGATGAACACTCCGGCGAGGCCGTGAAGGCCTTTGTGGTCAAGAAAGACCCTCTCTTGACGGCCGAAGAAGTGATCGAGCACGCCAAAAAATCAGTGACCGGCTACAAAGCGCCGAAAACGGTCGAGTTCCGCAGTGAGTTGCCAAAAACCAACGTCGGAAAAATCCTGCGACGGGCGCTGCGGGAAAAAACGGATCAAAAACAATGGGCCACCGCTTGATTCAGCTTACAAACTGAAATGTGATTATTAGAGATCAGTCGACGGTTCCTGATCGGCCCTCAAGCGACCTCTTGACTATCCAGATAAAGAGTGTCCGGGCTGATGTCGACTTCATTCGGCCATTGCACAATTCCGCCATCGATATAAACCTTTTCGAAGTAACTGCGATTTTTTAGCGGCTGATAAACAGGCAAATCTAATAACTGCGATACGTCAAAGACCTTGACCTCGCCATTGGTGAATTCGACCTCGATCTTATAGCCGGCGACAGCTTTGACTTTCTTTGCTCGTGGACTCATGCGATTACCTCAGCGGTTCGATCTTGAATACAGGTTCGCCCTTCACGGCGAGCTCCCAGTCGGCCATCAGATCTTCACTGTGAATTTCAACCCAGGCTTGAACGAGCTTGAGCTTGTTGGTTTTGATGTCACCCTCGAGAACGTCGCCAGATGGAATGGCAATGACGGCTTCTTTTCCTTGATAAGAGACGTGGATATGCGGGGCTTTGTGTTTTTTGGTGTCCTGGTAGAACATCGAGACGATGATTCCATAGAACATGCTAATGACTGGCATGGCTAGCTCCTTCGATAAATCAGTCGCCACCTCCATTGTGTTGGCGACTTAGCAGTAGATTGAGGAGTTTCGAGAGCTTGGCTCCGTTACCACTTTATCGGGTCTAACTTATCAAGAAATTAATTTTCTCATTGACTCGGCACGTTAATTGATAGTGCCCGATAAATTTGTGTCGACCCGGAGAGGGTTCAACTTCACAGTGCATGATCTCGAGTTACCCACCTTTCCGATTTTCTCTCACGAAAACCGACCTAACTTTCCGATCAACTTAAGAGCAAGCAAGTGTAGCGTCATTAACAGTGGAACGATTGATTGATAACTGTTTTTGAAGTGGCAGATCGGAGCTCTACCAGCGCCTGGACAAATTTAGACCATGGTCTAAAAATGTCTGGACAAATTTGGACCACTATCTAATAATGTCCACATGCATCCGAGGCGCCTGACGGGACACATTGAAGCGGATCTCCCCAAGAAAATGGTTCTGCTTGCGGGACCGCGCCAGTGTGGGAAAACTTCGCTTGCGAAAGACCTCGTTCGAAAGGTCGGCGGGTCCTACTACAACTGGGATATTGAAAAAGACCGGCGCATTCTTGTGTCGCAAAAGCTTGACGCCGGCGCGGCTCTCTGGGCCCTGGATGAAATTCATAAGTACCGCCGGTGGAGAAACTGGCTCAAGGGAATTTATGACGAACACGGCGAGGAGAAAGAGATCCTGGTTACTGGAAGCGCCAAACTGGATGTGTACGGCAGGGGGGGAGATTCTTTGCAAGGCCGGTATTTTTTTTACCGGCTACACCCATTAACGTTTTCTGAGCTGACGCAAAAAAGTTTCGGCGAAAGCGAGGACATATTTCGATTTGGCCAGACGCCCACTCGTTCGGACGCGGACACTTTCCTTGACCTACTCAATCTTGGCGGATTCCCCGAGCCGCTTTTCTCGGGCTCGACAAGATTCGCCAATCGATGGCGCCTGCTTTATGGAACCCGAATTTTACGCGAAGAGGTCGCATCTCTTGAGCACGTTCTGGAGATCGACAAGATGGAAATGCTTTTTCACCGGATTCCTGATCTTATTCAGTCTCCAATTTCAATCAATGGTTTGCGTGAAGACCTGGAGGTCGCGTTTGAGACGGTGCGAAACTGGCTTAAGATTTTTGAGAACCTTTATCTTTGCTTTGCTGTTTCACCATTCGGTCCGTCCAAACTCAAGGCGGTGAAAAAGGAAAAAAAACTGTACTTCTGGGATTGGTCGCGGGCCATTTCCGAGCCAGCACGGATGGAAAACCTGATCGCCACTCATCTCCTCAGGCTTTGCCATTGGATCGAAGACATCGAGGGCCAGCCGGCTGAGCTCAGATACTTTAGAACCCGCGCGGGGGCGGAAGTCGATTTTGTGATCCTAAAAGCGTCTAAGCCGTGGATGGCCGTTGAAGTCAAAACCGCTGAGCAAAGTCTTGACCGCAATCTCAAATACCTTCTGGAGAGAGTCAAGGTTCCGTGGGCTTTCCAAGTTCATCTGCGCGGCGGGCAGGATTGGCTGGCACCCTCAATAAACGGAGCAAGAATCAGAGTGCTTCCGGCCGTAACCTTTCTGAGTCAACTCCCATAAGGTTGGGCGTGGTTTGTGAGGTGAGCGATGAACATTGTTAAAGCAACGGAAAAATATGAAAACTGGCTCAGCCAATTTTTTAAATTGTGGCCGCAGGATTTGGAACTCAAGCATGCGGCCATGGTGGAGTCGCCTTTTAAGTTTCTGCGCGCCACGTTTTACCGCTGGGCGCAGGTTTGGTGTGAACTCTGCGGCGACTTTGATCGCACGCCCAAGGTTCTGGCGGTGGGAGATCTGCACGTTGAAAATTTCGGCACCTGGAGAGATGTCGATGGCCGCTTGATTTGGGGAGTGAACGATTTCGATGAGGCCTGCAAACTCCCCTACGCCTTTGATTTGATTCGCCTGACCGTGAGCGCCTTGATGGCGATCAGGGAAAGTCATTTTAAACTGCCGACAGAGGACGCCGTGGAAGCTATTCTTGATGGCTACCTGTTGGGACTGGAAAAACGGGGTTCACCCTTTGTTCTTGAAGAAAAACACCATTGGCTTCGCCAAATCGCCTTGAGTGAGCTGCGGGACCCGGTTCATTTCTGGGATAAAATCAGAAAGCTTAAACCGGCTAGTCCCAAAGAGGCGCGGAAGGCCAAAAAGATTCTTGGCGACTTACTTCCTGAGGGCGCCTCCGACTTGCAGATCAGCCGTCGGGTGGCGGGACTGGGCAGCCTGGGTCGTCCCCGCCTGGTCGCGGTCGCCCAGTGGCAAGGGGGCTTGATCTGCCGCGAAGCCAAAGCCATGGCTCCTTCGGCGGTGTTATTCGCGGCAGGGCAAAAAAAGAAATGGCGACAGCAAACCCAAGAGATCGTCGAGCTCGCCCTCCGAGCCCCCGATCCCTACTATCGGATGAAGGGAAAATGGCTGGTCCGGCGCCTGTCTCCGCACTGCTCGCGCATTGAAATTTTCCATCTTCCCAAGAAGCGCGACGAGTTGTCACTGCTTGAAGCCATGGGGATTGAAACGGCCAATATTCACCTGGGAAAAGGCCCAGGACAGGACATCCGTCGCGATCTCACAGCCCAACGCCGTCGTCAGATCAAGTCCGCGGTCACTTTGATGCGGGAGCAACTGCTGGCGGATTGGCTGGAATGGCGCCAGGCGTGCAAAGACAAGTATTGAGTTTTTTACAGGGCTAGGTTCAAGAATTGGTTTGGACTCAGTGATTTTCGTACCTTAAGTATCAAATCCAGCACTCTTCTGTTAACGACCTAGTCAATGCCGAGGATGATGAGAAACCCAGGCCCGGTGGCAAAGTTCTTCATATTGCTGATTGCCCTCTGGGTGGCATCTATTTTTAATTTTTATAATGCGCCAGCACAGACGTCCTGGCACGCAATTTGGTTGCCGGCAGGGATGTCGCTTTCTGCACTGTTGCTTTGGGGATGGAGTTATGCACCCGCGATTTTCCTTTCTTCCCTGTTTTATTCTTTGACCATTGGACGTCCTCTCCCCGCGGCCGTTTTTATTGGCTTGGGAAACACCCTTGAGCCCATGTGTGGGGCTTGGATGCTGCAATCGGTGGTGGGTTTTCAATTCAACCTGATTCGTAAACGCGATCTTTTGGCCCTGGTTTTTTTGGCCGCCGGCGCCAGCACCTTGATCGGCGCGGCAACTGGCACTTGGAGTTTATCTCATTACCAGCAATGGTTCAGCGACTTGGCGACGCCTGGAATTTTCAAATCATGGTGGATGAGTCATGCGATGGGCGTCCTTATCGTGGTGCCGTTCCTGCTCGCTCTACACACTCAACCCCGTCGCACCCTCTGTTTCCGGGACGTGACCAATGCCTTTGGCTTCCTGCTGCTCAGTGTGGCTGTTTTCGCTGGAACTTCCAATATTCATAACCCAGCCCTCCCCTACCTGCTTTGTCCGGTCGTCCTTTTGGTGGGAGTTCACTATGGCCAGTTGGGGAGCTCAGCCGCCATTTTGGCCCTCTCATTGATCGCCAATCTTTTTACCAGCTTCGGCGCGGGTCCCTTTTCCCTCTGGCACGAGGATCGCTTCGCGATGCTCGACACGTTCATGGTGATGCTCTCGATCGTTTCGGTCACCGTTATCCCGACCCTGGCGGCGGCGATCCAAGAACGGGATGAGCGCACCATGGAACTCAAGCAGGCCAAAGCCCAATCAGATAAGGCCAACTTGGCGAAGTCCGAATTCCTGGCCAACATGAGTCATGAGATTCGCACGCCTTTGAGTGCCATTCTCGGCTACTCTGAACTGACCCTCAATCCCAATCAATCATCCTCGGAACGTTTGAAATGCCTCAAGGCGATCCGCCGCAACAGCGAGTATCTGGGAAATCTGATCAATGAAGTTTTAGACCTTTCAAAGATTGAATCCGGACACTTGGAAATCGAAAACCTGCGTTTTGAGTTGCACCAAACCCTTGAATATCTGGAAACGCTTCTTGGCCAACGAGCCCAAGCCAAAGGAATTCACTATCAACTCAAGATCAAAGATGGCCTGCCCCGTTGGGTAATATCCGATCCGACCCGGCTGCAGCAGATTCTTTTAAATGTCGTGGGCAACGCCATAAAATTTACCGAGAGGGGATCCGTGATTGTCTCCGTCGAATTGATTGAGACGGAGGATGCCGCGGGTTCCAGCGGTCATCGGATGCTGCAATTTCTGGTGGAGGACACGGGCCCTGGGATCAGCGCTGACAAACAATCCATGATCTTTCGCCCCTTCTCGCAGGCTGATGCTTCCATTCAAAGGCGGTATGGGGGCACTGGACTCGGGCTCGCCCTGTCGAAAAAAATCGCCAACTTGATGGGTGGCAGTGTGCGGCTTGTCCGCTCCACGCCGGGAGTTGGGTCTGCTTTTGCAATCCAAGTGGCCGTGGGCATTGAACATGGTGAAACCATCGATGGGATGACCGTCTCCGATCGTTTTGCGGGTGCGCCATGGGTCGACGGCTCTCTCGACGGCCCTCTCATTGAAAGTCAGAGACAGGAGAGCCTGAGACAGGAAAAACAGCTCCTCGGAGTTCGCATTTTGCTGGCCGATGATTCACCCGATATCGCGCTGATCGTTCGTTCCCACCTGACCCGATTGGGCGCCGACGTTGCGACCGTCACTAACGGTCAAGAGGTGTTGCAGAGATGTCTTTCAGAGTCCTTTGATTTGGTCCTGATGGACATTCAAATGCCCGTTGTCGATGGGTATGAAGCGGTGAAGATCCTGCGCAAAAGCGGTTACACGAGGCCCGTGCTCGCACTGACCGCCCACGCGATGAGATCGGATCGGGAGAGGGCGCTCGACCAGGGCTTTGATGACCATCTCACCAAGCCCCTGGAATTCGGAAAGTTGATCGATGTGATTACCCGATTTGTGGACCCGGATCATCTCGGCCCGAAGGTCGTGCGAGCGAAGTCTCATTAATTTAAGAATTATTGAGGACTGCACCAACGACTGGGTAGTGGCGTTGCCGCTGAATTGCACGCTCAATTTTCAATCGTCAGATGAAAGAAGACCCCCTTCTGAAAGAAGTCCCCCTCCTCACCATCAAGAGTTTTCCCCCAATCAAGCTCTCTTCGACCAGCTGGAGCACCATCCTTGAGCCTTGACGTGCTTTCCTTGGAACAAGGTGCAAGTTCCTTTGTCATCGCCATCAGCCGTATAGAGCATGCACCCCTTACAGAACTGATCGTCCCATTTGACCCCTTGCCGCTCTGTTTTCAAGTCAGCTTTTTTCATATCGGCTTTTTTCTCGACATAGTTGACGGATTTTGCCATCGGATCCGTCTTGGGATCGACGAAGTCCACGGCTCCGCCTTTTGCCCCACCCTTTGCTCCGCCTTTTGAGGAGTCGGCCGCTTTGCCTTCCGCCGCAGCATCCTTCTTCTTCCGTCCTTCTTCCGCCGCCAAGGCTTTGTTTCCAAGCCATGCCACTGAAGCCAGTCCTACCGAAGCCATTCCCACCGATTCCTTCACAAATTGACGTCGCGATTTCATAACATCTCCTGTTCCTCAGTTGGTTTTCAGTTGGTTTTCAATTCGTTTTCCATGTCCTGATTCGCATGGAACATTGGAGAAGGCAATATCGGCCTGCGCCAATTTCACCCGTGGCGGCTCCGCCGCCCACGTTCGCGGAACGCATTTTTTTGAATTGCACAAAAAAAGAACGCCAGAAGTTTTTCTGCTCAACGTTTATAGCACAGCCCCAAGCTGACCTTGTAATTTGTTAATGGTCGTCCCGAATTCCGGGTAACCGGTGACCCTGGTAGCTGCAGCCGACCATTCATGAGGCGCTGAATTTCATGAGCGTCAAGCCACTTCATTAAATGAGGTCATTATCTTGCAAAGAGTATCTAATGATGGATTACCCTTTTCGCTAATTGCTTCGTAGACCACAGTTCTGCTGAGTCCCGTACGTCGACATACCTCCAACACATTGTGGGCCCGCACGTAGCCCGATAAAATATCGACGAAGGCCTCTTTATCACCACCGAGCAATGCTTCGACAAGTGCGGCCTTGATCTCTTTGTGATTCTTAAAAATTGCTGAAGAATCATGCAGAGTCAGGCGAACGCCGTTAACCACCATGGATTTTTTCCGCGACTTTTTGCGCCCTTTTGATATCCCTGTCTTGGCCATTTTTGTTGCCTCCTAAAATCAAAATCACCGTCTTGCCGTTGATTACTGTTTCTGTGCAATAAATTCGATTGCCGTTATTAAACTTGGTCTCGAAAAGCACAGAACTCAGTTTTTTGACTTACCCGTAGTGTTCATCTTCCGCGATTCTCTCGAGTCGCCCATCAATTTGAGCACGTATCTTTGCGGTTCGTGAGTTGTACCAGGTTGAATACTCCGCCGTCTTAAGAAATGCGACCATGGTCACTTGTGTGCTATTCCGTACAGAAAATCAAGTTCTATTTTACACCGCTGAAGAGGTGCAACGAGACCCTTCTCTTTAAGTCCCGGGATGAATCCATGCCCAGATGGATCCCCAATTTCCAAGGTTCTTATAATTTCAGTGCGTGGAAGAACGAAGTTCCACTGTTTTCAAATTGGGAGGGCTCGGTTTTGAGCCACGGAATTTTTGCCTGATCCAGCGGCGAAAACCATCAATATACCCGAAGGAAGCGGGCACGACGATCAGGGTCAAGAGGGTCGAGGAAATCAATCCTCCGATGATCGCGACTCCCATGGAAGTCCGCTGGGCTGAGGCTTCATTGAGGCCCACGGCCACGGGGATCGTTCCGGCGATCAACGCCAGGCTGGTCATTAAGATTGGACGAAGGCGGGTTCGCCCGGCCCGCAGCAGCGCTTGATCACGGGGAACTCCCTCGTCCATCAGTTGATTGGTGTAATCGACCAGCAAGATCGAATTCTTCGCGACCACTCCCAAGAGCATGACGATGCCAATGAGAGAGAAAATATCAATGGATTTGCCGGTGACGAAAAGACCCGTCATCGCTCCTGACAAAGCCAAAGGCAAGGCGAGCAGAATCGCGAATGGCGTTATGAAACTCTCGTACAGCGAACTCAAAACCAAGTAGATAAAGATCACTCCGAGGCCCATGGCCGCCACCATATTGTTCATCAAATCTTTGAAATCCTCGGCCTGCCCCTGAAACCGGTAGCTCAGCCCATTGGGAAGTTTATACTCCTGATCTTGCGTGAGGAGATTCTCGATTTCCGTTGAAATGTTGCCCAAGGAAGCGTTCGCCCCTAAATTGGACTCAATATTGATGTAGCGTGATTTGTTCGAACGATTGATTTGCGAGAAAGCTTCGGTCTCCTCGCCGCGCGCGATCTTGCGCAGGGGGATTTTGTCGAAGTTGACGTTGGGGACTTCAGTTGTCGCGAAAACCTGCCTCAAATCCCTGTCCTTTTCAGCGAGCCTGACGCGAATATCGTACTCTTTGCCATTGCGGCGATAGGTGCTGGGGACCATGCCTTCGACCCGCGCCCGCAGCTCACGCCCCGCCACGATGGTGGATACCCCCAACGCCTCGGAACGAGCCCGGTCGAAAACAATATGAAATTCAGGCTTGCCGGTCCGGTAGTTGGTATCCACATCCACGAGTCCCGGAATTTTTTCAACACGGGCCTTGAACTTATCAGCGTACTTCGCGAGTTCATCCAAATCATCACCGAAAATGTTCACGTTCAACGGCTTTTGCGCGCCACCGCCGATATCGATATCCGCCACGCTCACTTTGACATCTTTGATCTTGCCATTGAACTCCTCCCGGAACTGCTGCTTCACTTGACTGGTCGAGAAGGCCCGCGCATTGCGCGGCACCAGGCGAAGATAAATCGAGGCCTGGTTGGAGACGCGGGCGCCACTGTTTGATCCAATCACGGCGGAGATCAGCTCCACCGCCGGGTTGGCCTTGATTTGCTCTTCAATTTGGGTGACGACCGATTGCGTGGCGTCCAGACTGGCCCCCACCGGCAGCTCCACTTGCACCAGGAATTCACCATTGTCAGGCGTGGGAAGAAAAGTCTTTGAAATAAATTTCACCAAGGCCATGCTGGCCACGAAAACAACGCCGGCCAGAAACAAGGTCGCCAGGCGATGGCGGATCACCCAACCCAGAGTCAAAGCGTAAAGGTCTTCGATCTTTTCCTGCAAACGATCAAAAAGCTCAAAAAGAATAAAGCGCTTTTGCAACCCGTGGCGGCTTTGCCGCCCACGCTGGGCCGGTCCGGCCATGTAAGCCGACAGCATCGGCGCCACCGTGAACGCGTCAAACAATGAAATCAGCATGGTAAAACACACGGTCAAACCAAACTGGCGAAAAAATTGCCCCACCATGCCTTCCAAAAAAGCAATGGGACCGAACACCGCGATCACCACCAGCGTGGTGGCGATCACCGCCAAGGCGACCTCCTTCGTTCCGTCGAGCGCCGCCTGCATCGGGGTTTTTCCCATTTCAATGTGGCGAAAAATATTTTCCCGGACAACAATGGCATCATCGATCAAAAGACCCACCGCCAGCGACAGAGCCAGCAGAGTCAGGATATTGATGGTAAATCCCATCAAGCCCATCAAAACAAAACCTCCCAGCAGCGAATTGGGCAAAGCCATGCCGGTAATGAAGGTGGAGCGAAAAGAGCCGAGAAAAAACATCACCACGAACACGCAAAGCAAAATTCCATACGTGATGCTCTCACTCACATCCTTGAGGTTGAGGCGGATGGGGCGGGCCGAATCACGAACCGTTTCCACTTGGATATCGTAGCCCCTTTGCTTGAGCAGCTGGTTGACTGAATCCACCTTCAACTTCACCGCATCGACGACCGCCACGGTGTTGGCTCCGGACTGCTTGAAAACATCCAAGTAAAGGGCTGGCCGGCGTTTATAGCCGTCGGACTTGAGCATCAACGAGGTTCGCGACCGTTCTTCTTCCAAGCCTTCTTTGATTTCAGCGATGGACTGCAGGGGAACGACCTGATCGGAGCCGACGAAATTGATGTTGACTTTCTTTAAGGCATCCACGGATTCAAACTCACCCGAAGCCCGCATGACGGTCTCTTGTTTTGACGTATCCACACGGCCGACGGGAACATCTTTGGAGGTGTTGGCGATCTTTTCCGCCACTTGAATCATCGCCAATTTGCGGTCCTGCAGTTTGTAGCGGTCCACCAGCACTTGAATTTCGCGCTTGCGACCGCCGATGATCAGCACCTGGCCCACCCCCGACAAGGTTTCAAAACGCCCTTTGACCAGTTCATCGACGATGTCAAACAACTGCGCGGCGTCCATCTGCGAAGTCACGGCCAGCCGAACGACAGCCTGGTCGGAAGGGTCAAAGCGGCGGATGACCGGATTCTTGATTTCATCCGGCAGATTGTTGCGGATATTCCCCAGCCGCTGGCGCACCTGTTGTTCGGCGTCTTTGATATCGGTGCCGATCTTGAATTCAAGAATGACCGAAGAAATGGAATCCGCGTTCTGGGAGGTGATCCGGTTGAGGCCGGCCAAAGATCCCAGTTCATCTTCGATGGGTTTGGAAACCAGTTTCTCCATGTCCACGGGCGATGCCCCGGGGTACGGGGTTTGAATGAAAATAACCGGAAAGGTCACGTCGGGGAAGAGGTCAACGCTCATCCGGCGGAGCGAGGTGTAGCCGACAATCAACATCAAGCCGACGACGCAAGTGATGAAGATCGGCCGGCGAATTGAAAGCTCGGATAAATTCACAGGCCCTCCTCCCGTTCAACATACAGGCGCGCGTTGGCTTCGAGCTTGCGGTGCTCCACCTGCATGCGCGCCACGACCAGTTCGCTTTCGGCCGCGTCCTGCTCGGCTTGAATGACTTGCAGAGTGATGCTTCGGCCCTTGGACAGCTTGTCCCGTTCCGCCTCGGCCTTGGCCACTTGCACCTTGGCCAAACGCCCGGCGGCTTCAACCCGGCGGGAGAGTTCTTCATGGGTGCGCAGAAGGTCTTTCCACTGGGCTTCACTGTCGATCAGCTTTCGCTCTTTCTTTTGGCTCGAAGCCAGCGCTTCCATGCGCGCCATCCGCCGCACGCTTTCCTTCATCGGGCCATCCAGCAACAAGCTTAAACGCAGACCCACCGAGGTCGTTGGGATGGACGTGTCGGCGATCTTCGCCCAGGCGGGGCTCCATTGGGGATCGACGCCATTGGTGCCGTAGCGGGCCTCGAAGGTGAGATCCGGTTCCATGGAATCTTCGGCCTCGCGGGCCCCCACCGCCTTGGCTTTGGCTTCGAGTACGCTGAGATAAGCTTCCAAGCTGACAATCTTGCCCGTGGCGGCTTCGCCGCCCACGCTGCCGTGACCGGTCCCGCCGCCGCCTACGAGGGCTGGCAGCGGCCGCTGTTCGTCGAGCTTGCCCGTCAGCTCCGGCGCTTTTTCCTCCGGCGCCGTTTGCAGCAGAGAGCGGATTTTGATTTCCGAGGATTTAAGGGTATTGATGGTATCGAGAAGCTCCAGTTCCCGCCGCGCCACCAGACCCTCGGCATTGAGAACATCGGCCCGGTCACCGATGCCGTTGCTGTAACGACGCTTGACCCAGGTTTCAATTTTTTTTGCCCGCGCGATGGAGGCCTCGCGCTGTTCAAGCTCCTCACGGATATAGATGGCGTCCCAGAACGCGAGTTCCGCCTCCCGCAAGGTCGAGCGGGCCTGCAAATCAGCGGCTTCGTATTCGCCGCGTTCAACGAGAGCTTCCCGCTCGCGCCGGTAGCGCGTTTCCAAACCAAAGAAATCCTTCCACAGGGATTGTGACAGCCCCAGGCTCAGGCCGGTGAACGCATAGGGCGCGGCCGCCGCCGATTGCGGCGTGGCCGGCACGAAGGGGCCGATGTCACTGGCCGAAGCCGAAAAATCCACGTTCGTGCCACTTGCAAATTTCCTGGCCAAGCCCATGGAGTATTCAGTGCCAGCGGTTTTATCCATCACAAAAGGACCCATGATCGTCGGCTTCCGGTCGTCGAGACGGCGAATCCCGGCCCTGAACAGGGGACTGAGGGATAAATCACCTTGTTCCCGCCGGGCGGTGGAAGCTTCCTTCGAACTGGCGAAAGATTTGAAGATCACGTTTCGCTCTTGCACGGCCTGGAGAAATTCGGGGAGTGCCATACCCGTGGCGTCTGCGGAGGTGCCAACGGTGCCAAAACATAGCAACAGGAAATGTAAACGCCGAAGTTGATGGAACATGTTGTCTTTCTTTTTGACCTTTCGATTCCTTTACCTACATCATGGATTCAGTCGAAAGAACAGGAAGACTTTCGAGCAGAAGCTTCATGTCGAGAGGCCTGGAAACGGTCATCGTTCCAATCACCGCTTGGAACTGATTGGACAAAGATCGAGACACCAGCTCCACACCGATCGCTCGCCCCTCTTTGGTCAGCATCTCTCCCTGGACGACCTTATGATACCCCTGCGTGAAGATCGTTTTGAGTCCCGCCGAAGCTTGGGCATGGGAACTCTTCGGATAGATTTCAAAAATGGTCTTGCCGAGAAGCTGGCCATATTCGTAGCCCAGGACGGAATGAAGCATCTCATTGGCCATGATGATTCTCCCTTCCCGGTTCGCGGAATGCATCATGAAGGGGCTCTTGGAGAAAAACGTCTCATAGAGATAGAGGTCGGAGCGCAGATTTTCCATGGGCTGGGCATCGGCCGGCGCTGGACCTTTGCTGGAAAAGTAAGGCAGCACGTCCTTGGCGGTGACATGCCCGACCACGGCTCCTTGGGCGTTGATAACAAACAACCGCGAGCCCACCGCCGAAACCAGCTTTTTCACGATCTCCGGAAAGTTTTCATCTTCATGGGTCAGTTGCGCCGGTTCAAAAAGATCGCGGTGAAGGATCACGGTGTCCCGGTCGGGTTTGGTTTGATAGCGAAGAAAAATGCGCATCAGCTGCGCTTCGGTGAGCACGCCTTGGAAGCGATTGGGGCTCGCCTGCACGATGGCAAACCCCTCTTGGTGGTTCCTCATGTATTCAATCGCCTCGGGAACGGTCGCGGAATAAGACAGGATTGGCGTTGACCGTTTCATGATGTGCTTTGCTTGGATCATGGAATTAGGGTAAGAAAATTTGGCGGAGGACGACAGAACAATTTATTGACGCAGGACCAATCGAGAGTTCCACCCCTGCACCGTCAGCTAGCGTGGGCGGCGTGAGCCGCCACGGGTGTCTCACGTTCACGGGGTCGGAAAATCAGCCTAAACCAGCTCCGCCTCAGGTGCTGATTCTTTTTCGCCGTGACGACGTCGCCTCTTGCGATTCTTTTTGCCTTTTTTGCTCTTTTTGTTCTTTTTCTTTTTCTTCTTCATGTGCTTTGAATGAGTGGTCCTGTGCTTTCTCGGACGGGCGTCAGCATTGGGCGCCGCCGCCAGACTCAAGGCAAAGATTCCAATCATTAGTACCTTCAGTAGATTCTTCATGTTCAAGATCTCCGCATCAAATCAATCCGTGTCCGAACACTATATCGGTTGTGCGGTGGAAAACATTAATGAGCAATTGCAGGACCTTGAGCCAACCCGGTCCACTGGCAAATGATCGAGGTCCCGGAAGGAACCGAATAAGATCTTCGCGCCTCACGGACACCTCGCACCTCCGCACCCAACGGAAAGGTGCGATGATTGAACCAAGAAAATCATTCCTTCACGCAAGGAAGGACGATCGACGTATCCTTGGTGGGCGTCTTTAAGCGAAGACTGACGTTCAACTGATCATCTTGTTTTAACAGTGCTCCGCTCACTTGTCCCTGCCCGCCCTTGCGCAGTACAGCCGTGCCACTAAACTGTAAAGTGTTGCTTCCGCAAATCGCGGTATAGTCATAGCTGGAAGCGTAGCTATCAAGAATGGGATGAAGCTGATCCGCGTGATGAGACTTGCCGTCGGCATAGATTTCACCGCCATTGTCCACGTTATAAATGACGACGCCGTTGGCCTCCTTGCGCTCCACTGAGAGCTGCTTGGTAAAACCTTTATAAGTACATGAATACTCACCCTCAAGTTTGGGGCAGTCCTCACCCCAAGCTGGAGTGGCGGCCAAAACAAAAGCCGCCCCGCTCATCGTTCGTTTGAGCACAGTCTTCCATTTGATTGTCCATTTACCAGTGGCAGGCTTGCCAGCTTCCCGCGTCCCTGATGGCCCCCCCGATGGAGTCCCTGATTGGCCGCCTGATGAACAGGTCTTTGATTTATAGGCCTTGGCCTTTTCTAATCTCGCTTTGATTGGTGTCATGAATCCCCCCTTGTTTCAGTATCCCAACTTCAGTCCAAAGCTTAGTCAATGGGCATTTTGCGAATTCGCTGAACTCGCCAAAAACACCCGTGGCGTCTGCGGAGGTGGCGGAGGCACCGACTTGGGCAGAGCCGCCCACGCTGCATCAACAGGAGATCAAGAGGCCCGGTCGCGCGCTCAGAGAATTCCTGGGCAAGACCCATTGTGTGGCAGGGCAGCGTCCTCAGCCACGGTGGACTTTTCCGTTGCGGGGCCAAGCTTGTTTCCGCTGACCGCATCGAGAGCGCCACGGACGACATCCAGCTTGTCCACCAGGAACTTGCGGGCAGCCTCTCGCAGCTCGCCGGGAGAAGCGATTTTCAGGCGCGGTTCGCCGGTCTTGGCATCCTTATCGGGCAAACCGTCCTCGAATTTTTTCAGTTCCTCGAGCGCCGGCTCCTGGATGATCGAGTTGAGTGTCAGGAAGAAAGCAATCTGTCGGAGGTTTGCACTCTGCGGAAGCGATTCCTTTGCGGCATTACGAATTTCTTCAATCCGCTTCTGGCCGTCAGCGTCGTCGAGTTTGATCTTAGCCAATGCGTCCAGGATTTCCGCTTTGTTCACGTCCATTTTGGGAATTTGGTGAAAGGCCGTCAGCAGCTTATCACGGACTCCGTTCGAATTCGCTTTCAATAAGTCGAAGAACGCATCGATCACGGCACGCAGACGTCGCGATTTGCGCAAACCATCCACATCGAGAATCATAGCGCGTACCTTGAATGCGGAATTCAGCAAAACATCGCCGGGCGCTGGCACGCGGTCAGCCGTCACGTCGACTTCGTTGTAGAGGCCTTTCTCAACGCTCCCCGGGATCAGCGGGTTCCAATTGCTCTTGTTTTCGCGATAGGGAATCTCCTCGGACAGGAGGCCGGCCAGCTGGTAGATCCTCATAACGAGGGCGGAACAGAAATAGCAGCCCTGGCCTTGATCCATGCGCTGGGGATTCATTGTCGAATCATAAAGCAAACGCGATTCGGTTCCGTGCCCCTCGGCCACGAACGGAATTCCCTTTTGATCCTTGAAATCGACGACGGACCTGGCCACGCGCGCGCGGGCCTCCGGATTGTCAAGCGACAGCACCCACAAACGTGCAAGCTGGCCTTTTGTTGGCGGCCGGCGGTTCACGCCGTCCTCGATCAAAGCCTCCATGATCTCCGGGTTCGGACCACCCTCGGAAACAACGTAAACGTGCGAAGTCAAACCAGGATAGGATTGTGAATAGGCGATAAAGTGGCTCGAAAGGGGCTCCGCCCCGATTTGAGTGAAAATGTCGCCAGACATGACGTGAACGCCGCGGATTTTTCCCTTTGCCGCCCCGGCCAACTCATCTTCTGTGAGTTTGGCATATTCGAACGTCTTTTCCCCGCCTTCAGGAAGTAGGGCTTCTTCAAGCATGGTCTGCACGAGCACGAGGCCTATGCGCTCGGTGCCCAGGCTGCCGCCGCGAAAGGGACGAATCTTCTCACGCAAAGCCTGTTGCTGCTCGAACAACGCATCTGCCCAGGCAGCGCGGGCCTTTGCGGAGGATTTTTCATTCTTTAGATCGGAAGCCACTGTGGCCAGTTTTTCCATGGCGACGGCAAAAGCTTCGGTGAAGGGAGTTTGCTCGGCGTCGAAGTGCGAAGTCACTTTCGCAACCCACTTGGAAACCTTGCTGAAGTTGCCATTGATAATGGCCGTCGAGTAGGTGTCAAACTCGAAACGCTCCAGTCCGCGGGTCCCCGACGTGGAGGCGACTTGGCCCTGGGCCGCGGTGGTGACAATCAGCGCCCATGCGCAAGCCAGATTTACAGCCAAAGATTTCATGGATTCTATGGATTTCATGATAAAACTCCACATTTTGAACAGAGCCTATGCTGGTCCTGTCGCCCCGATGAATAACAGAACTTATCAGCAATTGCGCCGAGAAGTTTACAATCACCAGAGTTACGCCCCCTACCGCGAGTCATTTTGTTTTGGTTCTGCAAGGATTACGAAGCTAATTTGTCTCCTCTGCAACATTCGAACCAAGGCGGGATCCAGTTGACCATTGCTCGGGACCACTGCGAGTTGCGCCCTCACGCCAGGTCGCCAGTCTCCAGGTCTGCGGCTGTTCTTCTCGCCGTTGTTTTTTTCTGAAAATTCCCACCACCTGTTGATCCAGCCTGAAAGATACGAATTTCGCTTTCTGAGAAGATGAAACTCTTCCTCTGGCACAATCCGAGTCGCTACCCATTCGTCTTGCACAAACCTCACCCAGTGAGTCCGCTTCCTTAACTCACGGTTCGGCATGGCCCCGACTCGATCCCAGCTGAATTCCAGATCGACACCATCAACCATGGATAATCGGTAGAAAAGGAAGGCTAAATTTCGCGACTCCTCTAGGGGTTCGAGCAACGCAAACCATGGGCTACCGCGTAGCAGGTCAAAGGATTCTAGATCAATCACCTCCCCCACGAGGAGGTCCGGAGGCACGCTGCGGTCGTTGGCCTCCCTAAGTCTTATTTGAAGGTCGTCAACCCTTCCCCACACTCGAGAAAGTTCCGCTTTTACCGCTCCGTGCGATTCCTTTTCGATGAGCTGTTGAAGAGTTCTTTTTGTGTCATCCAAAACGGCCTGAACCTGCTTGACGAATTCGATGACGCTCATGGCGGCTGATTTTCTGAAGTTTCTAAGCTCAACTATTGACCGAGCGGCACGATACGCTGCTGCCTTTCGATCCAGGGGTTGATTGACCCCCGCTTTCACAGAGTTCACAGAAGAACAAGACCGCGAAGAAGTTGGAGAAGCTTCTTCAGCTCGCGCCAAATGACCTCCGCTCAAGAGGCAAGCGTTGAGGAAAAACCCGACAAAACCACTGATTGACAGGCGCAATGGCCGCCATCGATTCTGCTCGGTAAACATCATTACTGGGCTCCTATTTAGACTATGCGAGAACATATATCTTGGTTTTTGGGTATGCACAATGCTCAGTCAAAGCCTGCAAAAAAAAGTCAAGATCTCAAGGTTCAGAAGAGCTCTGGACTCGATCCTGAAGATTGGTGTGGCTTGATGAAGAACAGGGCGAAAAGCAGTCTGAAGGCCTCTTAATCCCGCCGCCGGCGGCGTTCTTGGGGGCGGCCCACATTGTTTTGGTAGGCGATGTCGCCAAAGAACTTGCGGGCCGCCTCGTTGTAGGCCAGGGCCGCGTCGGCTTCTGTTCTGTATTCTCCCAGATTGATGGAGCTTCCTTTGACTTCAATGCCGGCCCGCCACTTGCCGCTGGACTTTGAAAATGAGACGCCGCGATATTGGGAGGTAGTCTTGCTTCTCTTTTTTGGCAAGAGCCTTTGCCTTTCACTCAAGGTGCAAACCACCAAGTTGTCTTTGCGATAGTCCAATCCTTGATTGAAACGACGGGGATAAACTTGTTTCCCGTTGGGCGGGTTCAACAGGAATTTCCCCAGCGTCAAGGTGCGCACACCTTGGGGAGTCCGGACCGAGGTGACGACCCGGCTGCGGCCGGTGGTGCCGTGCGTGACCCGCCAACTGTGGCTCGAAACGCGCTCCACATCTTCCTTGTCGATTTTAACCTTTTCGTCAGGGTGCACAGAAATATACACCCAATCTTTGTTCGCCATATCCGCTGTCCTTTCAAGGCATACAGTCAACATCTCCATTGCAGAACTCCTTCCCAACCCAGTCAAGACGGACTGCGGGGACAAACCGCGGAGCCAGGAATCGGCAGGAAAGGGCGGCAGCTTTTGAATAAACGCATGGATCGCTTGACCGGAGTGGAATTTTGATATGTTTTCACGACTATGCGATGGAAAGTTCGGAAATCCGAAGAAGTCTACAAAAGCCAAGTCTTCCGACTAAGAAAAGACCAATGCGAACTTCCTGACGGACGAGTCATGCCTCGTTATTTTGTTATGGAATTCCCCGATTGGGTGAACGTCGTCCCGGTCACTGAGGAAAAGAACGTCATCATGGTCCGTCAATATCGCCATGCCGGCGATGGCATTTATCTCGAAATACCCGGCGGCAGCACCCACGGCCCGAGCGAAGACCCCCGCGTCGCCGGCGAACGCGAGCTGCGTGAAGAAACCGGCTATCAAGCACAAAAATGGATTTACTGTGGCTGGCTGTCGCCCAACCCGGCTTTGCAAAACAACAAGATCCATACCTTTTTGGCCCTCGGTTGCCAGCGTGTGGGGGAGCCGCAACTGGATCCTTATGAAGATTTGACGGTCGAGATATTGCCACTGGAAAAGCTGTTGCAAATCTGGCGCGACGGCGGGATCAAACATTCATTGATTTATGGTGCCATTGGACTTGCCCTGCCCCACATCAGAACTTCCTTGCACGTTTTCCTCTAGGCTCAAGGATGGTGGCATATTCTCGTGCGAGACAGGCACGGTTAATGTTAATTCAATTCTTTATTCCGGTTTTTCTTTGTTTGGCGAAGGCGGAAGCTCCTCCTGATCGGTGGTGCGTGCTCCATCCCCCAACTTTCAATAAGAAACGACTCGATTGCCTAAAGTCCGCTAACCAAACTTTGTTTCTCAGAAATATTCTGAATGACGTTGAGAACGGAAAACAAAGCCCCCCAGATCTGAATGCCGGTAACTTCATTTCAAAAGCAAAATTCGTGGACCTTTTCAAAAGATCTATTTTAGTGTTCGCCGTTGAAGAAGATGAACATGCTGGCTATCATGTTCGGTTTGTATTTAAAGACTTTCCCAAACACACATTTTTTGCATGGGTGACGTACGACAACGATTCATACAAGCTTGAAATTATAGTCGACGACGGCGCCGAAAAAGAAACCGAAAAAATAAGAAAACGCCTTCACCAAAAAGAGTTTCTCCCCTATTGGCTTTGAGATAATTGGGAACGATAGACTCCGGCTGAGATTTTACAATTCCGGCGATCTCAAAAAACTCCATCTCAAAAAACTCCAATTGAAGAACTAGATCGAGACGTCTTGGAGAATCAGACCGGGACGTCGAAGTTTTCGACCACTTCAGCAAGATTGACATTTCAAAGCGGGAAGCCTTGTTCATTTTTTCGCAATCACCGCTACCTAAACCTTGAAGCGCCCCACACTGGGATAGGCCCTGCTCTTGCTGTGAATATTCGGTGAAAGAACCAGGATGAACAGGAGAAGGACCATGCGTAAAAGAATTGCTCATGTCTCAATTTTTGCTACAGGCCTAGTTCTAACCATTGGCTTCTCAAATTGTTCCAAAGTCTCATTTGACGCCACCACCACGGATCTCCCTTCCACCAGCGTCCAAGGTGGCAACACCGCCCCCACGCCCACGGGAGCCATTCAAATCAACCAAGGGGCCGAGTACACCAACTCAGCCAAAGTGACCTTAAACCTCGATTCATCCGGCGATAAAATGTATGTCACCGACGAAGCTGACTGCGCCGCCGGCGGCGATTGGGAGGATTTTGTCTCCGCCAAGCCGTGGACGCTCAAACAGCTGAACGCCAAGGCCAGCGTCTTCGCGAAGTTTAAGGACAGCACGGACGGATCAGAAACAGGTTGCCTGTCCGCTTCAATCATTCACGACGACGTGGCTCCGGTGATCACCTTGGGACAAACACTTGCGCCCGTCACCAACAACCCCAATGTGGCTTTCTCATTTCAAGTCACTGACAATCTCTCGGGCGTCGCCAACGTCAATTGCAACTCAGACGCCGGCTGGAACGCCTGTCCCGGCACGGCCGCACGGCCCCTCGACGAAGGAAACCACACCGTCACCATTCAAGCGACCGATATGGCCGGCAACACGTCTCCCGCGACCGTCGCCGGAATTCTGGTGGACCTCACGCCTCCCACCGTGCAATTCAGCCAAACCCCACCCGTTCTCAGCGGCAGCGCCCTGGGGACCTTTTCATTCGCCGGCCAAGACGCCTTGTCAGGTGTGGCTGGATTCGAATGCCAGACTTCGGCGAGCGCGGCATGGCAGCCCTGTGCAAGTCCATTCACTGGAACTTTTCCGGCGGGAAGCAACCAATTCTCCATCCGCGCCACCGACGTGGCCGGCAACGTCTCGACTCCTTTGAGTTACACCTGGACGATTGACCTCAATTTACCCACGGTGACCATCACCAGCGGGCCAAACCCTTTCAGTAACCAGACAAGTGCTTCATTCACCTTCGTCGGCACCGATGGCGGCACGCCCCTCGCCGTTTTTGAATGCTCGGTCGATAGCTCGGCCTTTCAGTCATGCAGTTCGCCATTCACCGCCAATGGACTGACTGATGGAAGCCATGTTTTTGAAGTTCATGGCATCAACGCGGTCGGCACTGTCTCACAACCAGCGATTTACAAATGGCTGGTTGACACCATCAAGCCCACAGTGACCTTGGTCGCCACGCCGGCCAACCCAACCAGCAGTTCCGCGGGAAGTTTTCAATTCACCGCACAAGATTCAGGAAGTGGCGTCAAGGGCACGGAATGCCAAATTGATGGCGGAGGATTCAAACCTTGCGTGACCGGTCAAAGCTACTCAAACCTCACCGACGGAGTCCACACGTTTGACGTGCGCGCCACTGATAACGCCGGCAACGTCGGAGACCCCGTCACTTACACTTGGCTCGTTGACTTGACCCCACCGACGGTTATCATCACTTCCGGTCCGGCGAGCCTGACCAACTCCACCAGCGCGACACTCACCTTTGTCGCCTCCGACGGCGCGGGGTTGGTCACTCGCACCGAGTGCAGCATCGATGGTTCCGCATTCGCCGCTTGCACCTCCCCGGAGAACTATCTCGGTCTTGCGCAAGGGGCTCATGTGTTCCAAGTTCGGGCCGTCGATGCCGTCGGCCTTGTTTCCGCCGTGCAAAGCTGGAGCTGGAGCATCGACACCACCGGTCCTACGATCACCTTCACTTCGGTTCCGGCCAACCTGATCACCGCGACAAGCGCCGGGACTTCGGCCGTCGTGCAGTTCGTGGTGAGCGACAGCGGCACCGCTGTGAGTTCCATCCAATGCGGTCTCAACGGGACGCTTGCAACCTGCGCCAACAACACGCCGCAAACTCTGGCAAATCTGACCGGCGGCAATTACACGTTTACCGTCCAGGCGCAAGACTCGTTGGGAAACACCACCACCCAGTCGATCAGCTTCACGGTGCAAATCCAATCCTGCACGTTGCAAACATTGACGGTGCCGGTGAAGATTCATTTTGTCGTGGATATGTCGGGTTCCAATGCGAGCGGGCAAGGATCTTTGCCGGCCACCGATCCCACGAAGAGTTTCCGCGGGGGAGAAATAAAGGACTTTGTCAACACGTTCGGGACAAAGACAAATTTCTCGTGGGGATTTGAAACATTCGCGAACAACACGGCCACCAACCTTGTCGGCAGCAGCACTGGACCCTTTTTCACCAATTACAATGGCATGCAGACCGCGATCACGAAGTTCTATTCGACCGCTGACGGTGGCAACACTCCCTATGGCAAGGCGCTCACGATGGCGGCTCTCGCCATCGCCAGCGATACTTCAAAGACCTCCGACACGAAATATATTGTTGTGTTTTTATCCGACGGGTTTCCCACGGATGTGACCAACGTGGCCACTCTGGATGCTGACGTGCAAAACATTTTAAACCAAGCTCCCGGTCAAGTGACCTTCAGCACGGTGTTTTACGGATCAACCGACGCCACGGCCTCAAGCACTCTTCAGTCGATGGCGACAACGGGCAAAGGCCAATTCGTGGATATGAACACCTACCCATCGGGTCAAACCTTCACGATCCAAGACGTGATCAACGTGCCGGGACCTGGCTGCACGCAGTAGATCGAGGGGGGGGTGACCCTCGCCCTCGCCGCTCAATTGCGGGCGCCAGGCTGCCTTTGGACTTGCGAAGAGTCGTGCCGACTTCCATGTTCTCCTGTTCAATGTAAATTCAGCAGGTTGGCTTGTATAATATATTAGATAAATTGCTTAATTTACGATACAATGTACCCGATATGAGTGGTCAGCAGCTCAACAAGAAGTACTACAGGACCTCCAGCGGTAAAAGAGCCAGCCCGGGAATTTATTAATAGTCTCGATTTGTCAGCTCGTATGCGGGTTTTTGTTCAAATTGATAAGCTCAAAAAAGGGAACCCAGGACAGGGACATGGAGTTGGCAAGGTGAATGAGTTGGTCATCGATGTTGGCCCCGGATTCCGCGTGTATTATGCGTTGGTGGACAAATTAACGCTGATCTTGTTGTTGACCGCTGGGGATAAGCACCCAGCAGGAGGATATCAAGAATGCAAGGGAGTACTTGCACGATCACCTCACGAGAGAAAAGAAAGCAGGGATGGAAAAGGTCGTGAAGGGGAAGGAAAAGGGTCCTGCGAACGTGAAAGGAGCAAAGCGTGGCAAAAAATAAAGTTAGTTCTATCGGCTCTGGCTTTGCCGAACATCTGATGGAGGATCTTCGCGATCCTCGTGCCGCGGCGATGTATCTCATGGTTTCTTTGGAAGATGAAGATGTCGCTTATTTCAAGGTGGCTCTTGGCAATGTAGCGCGTGCTCATGGAATCGGGGCGGTTTCCAAAATGACTGAAATTCCTCGGCCGACGCTTTACAATATTTTGAAAGAGGAAAGTAATCCGAGCCTCGCAACCATCTTTAAGGTTCTAAACGCCTGCGGATTGAAGATCGCCATCGTCCCAAGTGAGCAGCCAAACCTTGCGGAACTCGTCGGCGCAACACCCTTACCACGCACGGAGGTGGTGAAGAAACTGATGGCATACATCAAAGAGCATGGGCTCATCGAGGACATGCTTGAGGCCGAGCAAAAGGAAATTGAGATCATGGCCCGTGAGAGTCATCATCTCTTGCAGCGGGCACGGTCAACGCCGATAACAGATTCGCCGAAGATGATGAAGAAGCGAGTTTGAGCTCTGTCATTGACTTGCGTCGAGCAATATTTCCATGTCAAAAATTAGAACATGGGGTTGACGGCCTCCTCCGTGTATATTCATTCAGATGAAAATTAAGCCAGTCCTCAAGAAGGGGATTCTCAGCCAGAGGACCGTCCTGCAAATTCGACGGCTGATGACGTTTTTCATTCTTAATATTTTAATTTTACCCAGCAATGCACTTACAGCAGAGGGACTGTTTTCGGTTGGACAGGTAGAAACAGATTTCAATCAATCTGAGGCGGCAAAAGCCATTTTTCAGGTGAGTCTTGTCTATGATGGAATCATAACGTCGGTGGGAACAAGCTTCTTTGTCAGCCCAGACGGTGCGTTTTTGACAGCTAAGCATGTGTTGCAGAGGTATATCGATCTATTCGAACTGCGGGCGGGAACAACTCTCCGGAAAGCGATCGCGCGAGGAGGACCTCAACGCTTTGTGCTTGGAGACGACCAGGCTCAGCGGCGAATTCATTTCTACAACTCTTTAACGCAAACCGAAATCGAGATCCGTGAAATTGAATTTCTGGCGGTTCCACCAGATGCCAACTTCATATTCGGGAATGATTTCATTCTCGCCCGGATCAATCGCCCGGTGAACCATTGGATCAGCAAGTTTGCATCGAAGCAACCAGGCAAAGGCGAGTTTGTCTTCACAATTGGTTATCCCCAATTATCGAGGCGCGCCACGCGGAAGCCCGTCATGACCCCTTGGGGACCTTATACAGATTCAAATGGTCATCAATTAAGAGTCACTGTTGGCAAGAGGGAGATAGGATTCAGTTTGAATCGGGGCCAATTAGAACAATTGGACGTGGCTTTTTCCGATGCGGACGGACTGCCAGGGCTCAGCGGTTCACCTGTTTTCAATAACGCTGGTGACGTGGTGGGAATTTTTTGCGGTGGGGATACCCATGGCGACAAGATAGATTTATTTCATTCATTTGTCTACCAACCCGATGTTCGCGTTCGCTATCAAAAAATTGATCGGGTCATTACGGAGACTCGGCTTTCTACCTTTACGAGCCGGAAAATCGTGCGATGCCTCGAGATTAATTCCATATCGTCGCGCCAGCGAGCCGAGTGACTATTGTATTGTCTTGTGTTGGTCAGAAGGCTTTATTTCTTCCTGAGGACTGTTCCTATTATGAGGTATCGCCGATGCCCCTCACCGCTTTCTATGAAGGCAGACAGACCTTCTTCCCTCTGCGCGATGATGTACGGCAAGAGTTCAGCTGAGTTGGTGTATTGACCAAATTCGGTTTCGTAGGCGTGCACGTAAATTATTTCATAGCTCTGCCGGATGAGATCGATGATGCGCCGGGGGTTGCTGAGAGAACTCCAGGTCACGGCCACCAAAGAGCCGGATTCATACGGATAACTTAAGAATGGGACCAGAAATTTTGTGCCATCTGGCCCGCCATCCACGGGAGCGAATTTTTCTTCATTCAGCTGGTCGGGCAGGGGGAGATAGGGAGGATTTAAAGCCGCCAGCGTGGACTTGCCGAATCTGGAAGAATTCCCCCGCAAGAACCCGAGAGCGTCCAAGTTATGAAAGTCATAACGACCGAGCAACCCCAGCTCTTGCGCATTTTTTTGACTGACTTGGATGGCCTCAGGGTCCACATCCACCGCAGTCACTCGGAGGGAACGCCATTCGGGATTTGAGGCTAGAATTCTCAGGGTGGGAATACTGCTGCCACAAAAGAAATCCACAACTTTGGCGATTTGCCGGCCCTGCTGCAAGCCAAGGGCATCCGCGATGAGCTCACTGTGTTCGAATGTATCGCCAAGAGAGTTAAATTGTGAAAGATGCAGGTTTGGACTTTGTATCATCGGAAAAAAATCCCCGACAGTTAAGTCACTGTCGTTGACGGTGCCGACTTCCGCATGTGCATCCGACAGAAATTTTTCGATGACATCCAACAGATCCCTCTTGGATCCGTCACTCGGGGGCGCTACCACCTCCCGTTGTCCCTGATGGATGCCGGCACACGCCATGCTCCAGGAGGGTTGCGCACCAAAAATGTATAGAAAGAACATCAGCGGCATCTTTCACTCCTTATTGCAAATGAGTGGGCGTTTATAACATTGTGCACGGTTAAAAAATGATAAATAATAATGAATATAAGGTTTAGTATAACTAAACTACGGCCAATCGATACAGATCATCGATGGGAATAAATCGATACGAACAGAAGGTGAGGTGAGCGATGAATCTAAGGCGTATGGAAGTCTTTCTCGCTGTTTATAAGCACGGGAGCCTGACCGCGGCAGCGACTCATCTGGGCCTCACCAAATCCGCGATCAGCCAGGCTCTCACATTGCTTGAGCAAGAAATTCAAAACTTACTCTTCATTCGCGAAAGCCGAAGGTTGATTCCGACCCATGTCGCCGATTCTTTATACGGCCAAGTGGGGCCGCTGATGGAGTCCATCACGCAAATTTACCATTCAATCGGCGAAACATCACCGACGACAGTTGGCACTCTGAATATCGGAGTTCCGCCCGATCTCGCGTCGACCTTTATCATTCCCTGCCTTGCCGAGTTCGCGAAGCAGTATCCTGGCGTGAGTTGTCGGTTGAAATTGGGGACCCCCCTGGTGTTGGGTCCTCTTCTGATCAACAATCAATTGGATTTTGCCCTCATCGACGCCAGCGAAGTTTACGAAAGGCTCTATCCCCTTTCCGCCCAACTGCTGACGCGTGAGAAGCACGTTTTGGTTTGCAGCCAAGACTACCACAAATCGCGGCGGTCGAGCGACACGAGCTACGAAGAGTTCTGCGATGAACGGTTTGTCGCTTACACACCAGAAGCGATTGAAATTCGATTTTGGTCCAAGCACCATTTTAAGAAGGTACCTCGCCATCTTGAAGTGAGTCTTGTCGTCGATCAGGTCACGGCGACCAAGACAGCCATCCTTCATGGATTCGGTTTTGGACATATTCCCGAGCGAATCGTTCGGGAGGAAATGAAGAAAGGCCAGGTGTGGGTTTGGCCGACCCGAACTCCAAAATATGAAAATCGGATCGCCTTGGCTCAGCTGGCCGGAAAGAAGCCCACCAAGATTGAAAGGCTTGCGACCCGGTTTATCACCGATTATTTTCGCAGGAACCACTTGGAAGTCATTTAGCCGTTACTGAAGACACGCAATTTGCGTCGTAAAATTGCCCGATGATGTGGACACATCAACTCCCCAGGAGCAGGTGCAGGCGGTTCCACTGGCGTTGAGGCTCCCAATTGCCGGGGGTGGCCCGCCCGAAGTGCTCTGGCCATTGCTCATTTTTCTGGTTGTTGACATTGGATCTATAAAGCTTCCAGGCGCCAAACAGCTGCAAGGAGGGTTGAGGAAGGTCGCGACATATTGGCCAGCGGGGCAGCTCGCGGTGGTGACATTTCCAACGTACCATTTGTAATTGGGCGTTTTGCAGGCCTGGCTAGCGGGATCGTATTCTTGACCATTCAGTGCGCAGATTCGTGACAGGGTCGAGAATATGAGATTCTGCGACACGCATTCGATCACGGTGTTACCACTCATTGAAAACAACAGCGGTATTCGCACCGCGTGCAAGGAAAAGGTTGTCGGGCCAAGTTGGGTGTAGGGATCTATCTCCAGATCGGCATTCACGTAAGATCCTGTTTGAGTGCTCGGTGTATAACTATTTATGGGATAGAGTTTGACCGCGGAAAAAAATAATCCGTTTTGCGATGGATGGGGTGGCGGTGTCTGCACTTGCAGGACCGTCAAGACGCTGCCGTCGGCCGCCAGAGTCCCAATGCTGGTCACTGCGGTCGGTTGCTGGCTCGTCAGGTCCAAAGTCACACCAGAAAAATTCCTGGTGCAAATCGGCGTCTGAGCCAGCAACTGGCCCAGGTTGCGTGTCAAATCATTGAGGCGCACCGATTGTTCCGCATTAAACACATTAACGTTAAAAAAATTAACAGCGGTTGCGCTCATGGCAAGAACGACGGCCGCCAAAGCAGTGGCCACGACGATTTCAAGAAGGGTGAATCCCGAATGGTGACGCTTTCTCATTGTAATAACCTCGGATCGACACATTGGGCCTGGGCCACGAATCCTGCTGTATTGACGGAACTGTCATAGGCACAGGAACAAGAGACTCCACTCGCATCGGTTGTGCACAACGACGGCGACGGCGGCACTGTCAGTGTTTGGCCATTGGCATATGTGCGCGTGCTTCCAATATCGGGATCGACAAATCCAGGCGGCGGTTGGGCCTGACACTGGTTTGAATAAACATTAAAGCCGTTCGGGCAGGCGACAAAGTAAGGCGTGCCGGATACCAAAGTCGTCGGCAAACGGGAAACACACGCCTGCTGAGTGGGGTCAAAAAATTGAATGCCATTGGAGGAAGTTGTGCAGCCAATCTGCTTAAAATTCAGTGTCGTCATGGGCCCGGTCGTACAGTCACTCAGGATTCCACCGGTGAGGGTCACAGCCATCGGAATATGAGCGGCAATGTTACTGTCCGCGCTGAAAACCGCAAGATCGGCCAAAACCTGATTGGTTCCAGCTGAAGCCAGCACGGAGGTTAAAAATTTGCTTGGGACAAAATCAAATTTATTGGCGACTCCGATTTTGGCCAAGGGCGTGCCAGTGATGGCACCGGTTGAAGGATTGTAATAATCAATTTCCGTAATCAATGTGTTGCTGTCGATCACGGTACTGATTTTCGAAAAATTCATTGCGCATTGTTGGGGATCTTCAAGAAAGACCTGCAGATAATGAATAAACGCCGTTCTGTCAGAGCGGCCGCCAATCGCCACGGTCGCACGGCGAAATTGAGTAAAAGCCGTACTCATCATCGACATCACAATCGCAAGCAAAGCGAGCGCGACAACCAGATCGATCAGGCTAAAGCCGCGACAAGAATTGCCCGACGAAACAGGCACCATATCTCGCGTCATATCGATATCCTTTTCCCAAACTCGTTTGGCAGAAAAAATCCTCCAAGGTCATATAGGGTGAGGACGAGGACATAGTGGTTACTGAACACGAGTTGAAAGCCCCTGAGACTGAATCCGCGACAACATACATAGGAATATTGATGGGTGCCAAACTTTTCCTTTTATATGCAACATCCGAGTAATCAAGGGCAAACCAAAACAAGTAGGAAGTCGTCTTCTTACCAATCACAAGTGTTTCCGCGGCCGAAATTTTCACCTGATTGATCAGGGCCGACTGGTAGACTGTTTGTGGTCCTAAGAAATAATTTGCGGCGGTGAAAGATGTTGTTGCAGGTTGGTAAAAAGCCAGACTTGGACTGGTTGAGTAATCTTTGGGAGCCGCCAGGAAAGCTTTCATCTCGGCTTGCGCCGGCGAACTGAGAACTGAACTGGTGCAGTTGGTGACATCATAATAGAGAAACCGCAAGGCGAGTGCCGCGTTCTGCGCATCTTGTTTTGCAGTATCGTTGGCCACCGTATTTTGATAGGAATTTAATAAGGCCAAAAAGGACATCGCAAAAGTCGCCAGCAGAGCCAGGGCCACGACTGGCAGAATAAGTGTGAAGCCAACGGCATGGCCGCGAAAAAAACTCGGCAAAGGACAACCTCCGGAAAAACTCGGAACCTTTCACTTCTTTTTCTTATTATCGTCATTGTATTTTTGATGTAAAGACCGGCTTCTTTTGTTTCACGAAGTTGCCTAATGTTGATCGTTTGATCGTTTCAAGTGGGGAAAATATCAGGCCCTCGTACCCCGCCAAGGGAATTTCTCAAATCTAAGCGGGTCTGCAAAAAAGATTTCCGGTTCAATTGAAGAGCCAAGAATCACTTTCTTTCGAAATAAGGA
>PSRN01000206.1 GCA_003176075.1 Bdellovibrio sp. | reverse complement strand
CTCAAAGTGGCGTAATCTGCGCTGGCAAAGTCGTTGAAGGCGATCGACAAACAATTCACGCAAGATTCAAGTTTTTCGAGAAAACCCACCTTGAAAAAATTGGCCAATTCTTAAGTTTCTGGCCCGAAGTTCCAATTGAAACGCAACGGGAATTATCACTCCTGCAAGAGCAGAATTCAAAAAGTGATTTGGAAGAAGTCAAATCCACTATCTTTTCTGACATGCGGGATAAGAGTGTTGCCCGATTCATCATTGCCAATCTTGATCCTGAACCGCTTGGAGTGGGGACAATTGGCGAAGTCTACAAATCAAAGCTTCCTGATGGAACCCCCATTGCTGTAAAAGTCGTGACCCCTTCGAAGGAAGCAAACTTCCGTGCCACACTTGGAAAGGCGAACAGAGTTAAACATTTGCTTGGATTGTATCGCGATGAGGTTCCTTTCGCGAGTGAGGCGATTCGATTTATTGAAATGTTTGAGCAAATGACAACCGCGGAACTGGATTTGACAAATGAGCTCGTCAACGCGCAAAGATTTCAACAACTTTTTGGCAATGATTTCGAAATTCCGCACCATTACGCTGAATATTCGTCCGCGAAGGTCGAAGTCCAACAGTTCATCCACGGAACCAGATTAAAAGACATGCCTGTCAGCGCAAGATCATCGGTCTTGAACGAACTCAAAGCCCATTTCATGTTGAACCAAGTAGCGACACACGGGTTTTATGGATCCGATTTTCAACCTGGAAATATTCAGATTGATCCGAGAAACAAAACACAACTCATTGATTTTGGGCAAATGGGAGTTCTCAATGAGCACGAACGGCAACTCATAGCTTCTTTCGTTCAGGCCTATCAGTTTGGACAGGCGTCGAGGGTGGTCCAAGTTCTTGAACAAATGGGAGCCAAATCGCCAACTTACTCTGCTCAAACGGCGAAGTCCTTGGAAGGGCAGGTCCGCGCGCACTTGAATCAGGACCACGGGCATCAGATTTCCAGATCCGTGTCAGAAATTTTTAGAGCCTGTGGAAGTTCTGGTTTGATTATCGATCTTCCCTATCTGCAGCTGGTAAAAGGCTTGGCAACGCTGGAAGGTACAATAAATACCATGGCGTCAGGGCAACATAGATAGCAACATCGATAGTCCATCGGCAGTCACATCGGCGCGATTGGTGCGGGCGTCGGGCCATGCACGTTTGCCTGAAAGACCGTGTGGCTTTTATGAACGTTGACGTTCGGGTTGGTGCTATCAACGAGAAAATGATATACACGCTCGTTATCTATGGAAAGTCAGAGTAGGAGCGCAAATTCAAGCCGCAAAGGTTTCCTCAAATTCGCCGCCCACGCCTTTCAGGTGGCTGTTTTGTTCGCGGTCTATTTCTCGACCGCAAAGTTCGGATTATCAATTAATGCAGTAAACAAGTTTGCAGCCCTGGTGTGGCCACCCACCGGCATTGCACTGGCCACGCTCGTACTCTTTGGACGAAAACTGTGGCCGGGAATCTTTCTTGGTGCTTTTTTTGTAAATTATGGGATCGGAGCCCCGCTGTGGACAGCCGTCGGAATCGCCGTCGGTAATACTCTTGAGGCGTTGGTCGGAGCATGGTTTTGCGGCGATCCTTCTGATTTTCATCCAGCGCTGGATCGGCCGAAAGATGCCTTTCGACTGATCGGTTTTGGCGCCATTTTGAGCACACTGATCAGTGCGACCCTGGGTTCGCTGATTTTGCTCTTAAGTCAGGTAATATCGTCATCCCAGTTTGGCTCAACCTGGCTTCAGTGGTGGGCAGGAGACGCTATGGGAGATTTAACCGCGGCTCCACTTTTGTTGGTCTTTGGAGGAGCAGTCTCGTCACTCAACCGGACCCGTCGAAATTTTACGGGTCGCCCTCATCGGGTGGAAGCGGGTGTGCTTTTGGCAGTTTTCTTGGCTGTCAGTCTCCTGGTTTTCTACAAAAACTGGCTCGAGGTCAGCCAATATTTCAACGCCTATTTTCTGTTTCCAATTTTATTATGGGCCGCCCTTCGCTTTGGTCAGCGCGGAGCGGTCTTGTTTACTTGCGCGGCCTCCGCAATAACCATTTGGTGTACCGCGCATGGCTTCGGTCCCTTTGCCGGTGGTTCTTTTTCGGTAAATCTCATTCATGTTTTTGCATTTACCTTGGTCATATCGCTCACCGGCCTTGTCGTCGGCGCCGTCATTACGGAGTGGAGAATGGCCAAGGAAAATGCAGAGACCGCGAATCGCGCAAAATCAACATTTTTAGCGAATATGAGTCATGAAATTCGGACCCCGCTCGGAGTCGTGCTCGGCTTCGCCGAACTCTTATCCAATTTGAAATTGAACCAGTCGCAGAGGGCTGAGTGTGTGGAAGCCATTCAGCGAAATGGCCGGTTGCTGTCCAATATTATCGACGACATTCTCGATTTAGCAAAAGTTGAAGCCGGAAAAATCGATGTTGAGCGCCAATACACAAGGATTGATGCGTTGACCGTGGATCTCGGGATTATCCTGAGCCATGAAGCAACTCGAAAAGGAATCCACCTGGTTTTTGAGACCGAAGGGCAGCTTCCCGTTCGAATAAAAACTGATGCCTTAAGAGTCCGCCAGATCCTGCTTAATGTGGTTGGCAACGCGATCAAGTTTACCGAGCGCGGATCAGTGACCGTGGTCGCCAGCATGATGATGGTGAATGGAAAAGCAAAGCTTGCTTTTGCCGTCAAAGACACGGGTACGGGAATTTCAGAGGATCAGGTTCAGCGGCTCTTTTCCCCGTTCAGCCAAGCCGACCCATCGGTCACCCGAAAATTCGGAGGCACTGGGTTGGGTCTGGCCTTGTCGAAGCGGCTTGCTCAGGAGCTGGGGGGAGATGTCATTCTTTCAGAGACCAAATTGGGTGTTGGCAGTCATTTTGTTATCACTGTCGACCCTGGAGATGGCGAATCCACTCTTGCCAGTGTAAATTGCGGGGGCGAAAAATCAGACCGCTCCATTGCTGACCGTTCCATTGCCGGATTAAAGATTCTCCTCGTTGAGGACAGTCAGGACAATCAGTTCCTGTTCCGGAGGGCTCTTCAGCTCGATGGGGCCTCTGTTGAAGTGGCCAGCGATGGGAGGGAAGGCCTTCGGCTCGCGCTTGATGGTGATTTTGACGTCGTCTTAATGGATTTGCAGATGCCAGGAATGGATGGGTATCAGGCGACCGCCCAACTGAGGAAAGCCGGCTTCAGAAAACCGATTATCGCTCTCACTGCACACGCCATGAAGGAGGAGCATCAGCGGTGTCTGGAGTGGGGATTTGACGACCATTTGAGCAAGCCCGTCGACTTGGATCACTTGCGGAATGTTATCGCTGATCTTTCGATTGGCGCTTGAACTACATGAGCGTGGGCGGCGAAGCCGCCACGGGTGTCGTGACTCGATACTTCAAGATCTAAAAGGAATATCGTCTTGGCGGAGGCTACAGCCGTCGACCGTTATTTTCTCGTTTTCATGAATTTCAGAAATTGCTCCCAGTCATAGTCCGCCAGGTCATGCCTGCCACGGCGTACATGATAAGCGACTGAGGCCCACACCGGCGAATTCGAAACCGGCATACGATCGATTGAAAGCCCCTGGAGGCCAAAGAGACGGTAGACCGGTTCCGCTTTTTTCAGGCCCAAAAACTCCCCCTGGGGATCACCCCATAAATCCTCAGAAGCGCTGGTAACGTAGACCGGCCTGGGGGCGACCAATGCGAGCAGAAGATGCTGATCCACTGGGAGTTGCGCCTCATGATCGTTAAAGCGTCGAAAGGTCTTGGCGAACCAATGTGGAAAGCGGGTGTTGATGGCACGCGTGGTTTCGCCAAAATTCCGCCGCGCTAAGGCCGCGCCGCCTTCGCCTGAGTCGTTCGCCAGCACCAGGAAAAATCGCTGGTCACGAGCCGCCGCCCACAACGCGGCCTTGGCAAGCCGTGAATGACCGATCAGGGCAACCCGCTTTCTATCGACTTGCGGATCAGTCTCAAGGTAATCCATGGCGCGACTCAATCCCCAGGCCCACGCTGAGATTGCCGAGAAATTATCTTCTCGCTGTTGCAGCTCCGGATAAAGGGCCGCTACCCCTTTGCTGAGGCTGTCCGGTTGGTCGGGCTGGATTTCAACATAGGGGATGCCGGCAACTCCAAAACCCCTCTCCAGAATTTTCTCCAGCGGCCAATTGGATAAATCGTCTTTGAAATTGAGACCTAAAATCACAGGCGAAGGAGTTTTGGGATTTGGCGTGACCAATTCAAAATGAAAGGCCTTAGATCCCTGACTTGTTTTTACTAAAACCTTGATTTTGCGCCGCCGAGCTTTTTTGGCAAACACCATCTCATCGGTCACAACACTGAACGTCATGTTGGCTGGCCGCGACGGCGACACGCCATAAACGTTCTGCTCAAAAAGTTTAAGGATTTCGGGCCTCCGTATCCCAATCCAGTCTTGGACGTTGGCAATTTTTTTTCCATCATTGCTGAGCAGGGGATTGGGCAACGAATAGGGGCGAACGTTTCGTTCATCGTAATTGGCGACGGCTTTAAAGTCTTCAATGGCGCTCTCGGCGATCAGCGGTACAAATGGAGTTGTGACTGCAAAAAACAAGACAATCATCAAATTCAAAACACACCTCAGTATGATCGGTCGAAGGCTAACCACGCTTTAATCTAAATTGCAATGAATCCTCAATATCTTCCCCGAGCGTTTTGAGTAATGAGGTGGTTGGGTTTTAAACAAAATCAAAGCAAGCTTTGGGTGCATTTCTCAAAACTCTCAACAACCTGGCGTATCGGGTTCTTCGAGTGGACTGTGGTACATCGGACTGTGGGTTCTATTTTCAATCTTGTCGAAATGAGCAAAACGACTGCCGGAGCAAGGTTATTTTGATCTGAAATCAAAGATACGCTGCCAAGAAGGCAAAATTGCTGAACTCGGCAAGATTGGTAGAGAAGGAGGAAACAATAATGCTCCCTCGAGTTAGCGTATTGACCGATGGATAAATGTTACCGAGCCGGAGTGAGTCACGACCCTTGTCATCAATTTCTGTCGTTT
>PSRN01000026.1 GCA_003176075.1 Bdellovibrio sp. | reverse complement strand
ATCAAACGACAGAAATTGATGACAAGGGTCGTGACTCACTCCGGCTCGGTAACATTTATCCATCGGTCAATACGGTGATGACTTAAGCCACCCTCTGAACGACCCACAACGTGTGACAAGAAAGGGCTCCGGATTTTGGTCTTCGTCTCATTTTGAGATGACCTCACGACTGCAGACGGGTCAGCGACTCGCGCAAATCCTGCACTTGCTTCTTGGCCTGTTCGAGTTGCTGGCGATCGCCGTGAACAATTTCTTCGGCGGCATTCTTGACGAAATTCTCATTGGAAAGACGACCCACCAAAATGGCGATGTCCTTATCGAGCTTTTCGATGGTTTTGTGGATGCGTTTGATTTCTTCGTCGATGTCGACAAGTCCCTGCAGCGGGACAATCACGCGAACGCTGGATTGGCCTGAAATGCCACCGGCGGCGACTTGGCCGCCGTCGCCCACTGTGGAGGTGCCGAAGGCACCGACTTGGACGTTCACCAAGCTGAGAGCGCACTTGGAAAGCGACCCTTCGTCTTCGCCGATCTCGAAGGTGTCCACTCTCCCGAGGGCCATCATGACGGCTCGATGTTCGCCGATGATTTTTTGCGCGTGTTCATCGGAGGGAACGATTCTGACGTTGATTCGCGCCGCCGGCGGAATTCGGTTTTCGCCGCGGATATTTCGAATGGCTGAAACAATTCCTTTCACCAAGTCCACTTCGACCGCCGCTGCCTCCTGCCCGAGAGCCAGAAAAGCCCGGTCAGTGCGGATATTGGGATATTCATCGACAATGCAAGCCTTATTTTTGATCGGCAACTTGCTGTAGATCTCTTCGGTAATAAAGGGAACAAAGGGGTGAAGCAAGCGAACGATCCGATTCAAGACCTGCGCCATGGTCAGTTGGCTGGCGCTTCGTTCCTCCGACGGAGGCGATGAAAAGACGGATTTGCTGAATTCGATGTACCAATCGCAGAATTCGTACCACACAAAACTATAAAGTTCCCCGGCGGCGTCGGCGAAGCGGAATTCCTCAAGCGCTTCCTCCACCCGGTCCTCCGCTTGAGCCAGTCGATAAATGATCCACTGATCGTAGCTCGAGATTTGCGCCCGATTGGGAAGTGCTTGAACCCCTGCCTCCGGGACTTGGAAATCCTGCAGGGCATTGAGGGCAAAACGAGTGGCGTTCCAAATCTTATTCATAAAATTGCGGTAGCCTTCAAGCCGCTGTTCGCTGAACTTGTAGTCCTTGCCGGCGTGGACATGTGCCAAAAAGGTGAGGCGAAGCGCGTCGGCGCCGTATTTCTCGATCAGATCGAGGGGATCGATGCCATTCCCCAGGGACTTGGACATCTTTCTTCCTTGCGAGTCGCGGATCATCCCGTGAAGAAGAACCTGGCGAAAGGGGACATCCCGCTTGAACTCGAGCCCCATCATCACCATGCGCGCCACCCAGAAAAAGAGAATGTCGTTGCCGGTGACCAAAACATTGGTTGGGTAAAAAGTCTTGAGCGCTTCGGTTTCTTCCGGCCAGCCGAGGGTCGAAAAGGGCCAAAGGGCCGAGCTAAACCAAGTGTCGAGCACGTCTTCATCTTGGGTGAGATTGCCGCTCCCGCAGTGTTCGCACGACGTGGGATCTTTTTCAGCAACGGTGATTTGCTGGCAGTCTTTGCAGTACCAGGCGGGAATGCGGTGCCCCCACCACAGCTGGCGGGAAATGCACCAATCCTCAATGATGCTCATCCAGTGGAGGTAAACCTTGGTCCACGATTCCGGGTCAATGTTGATGGTGCCGGATTCCACGACCCGCTGGGCTGGGACAGCCAACTGATCCATTTTGACAAACCATTGCTCCGAGAGAAAAGGCTCCACCACCGCTCCGGACCGGGAGCAATGTCCCACGTTCAAAACGTGGGGCTCTTCCTTTTCCAAAAGATCCTGGGCCTTCAAGTCCTCAAGAACTTTCTTGCGCGCCTCGGTCACGGACAGCCCCGCATACGGACCCGCGTGCTCATTCAAGAAAGTGTTGGTATCCAGAATATTGATAAAGGGAAGGTTGTGCTTCTTACCAATCTTGTAATCGTTAAAGTCGTGGGCGGGCGTGATCTTGACGACCCCTGATCCGAATTTCATGTCGACGTAGGAGTCGGCGATGATCGGAATCTTCCGCTTCTGTGGAGGTGCCGAAGGCACCGACTTGGTCAAAAGCGGCAAAATCACGTTTTGGCCGACCCATTGTTTGTACCGCTCATCCTGGGGATGTACACAAACCGCCGTGTCGCCAAGCAGAGTCTCGGGGCGTGTCGTCGCCACAATCAAATGGCCGCGGCCATTTTCCAAAGGGTACCGGATATGCCAAAGCGAACCCTTGACTTGTTTGTACTCAACCTCAAGATCGGAAATGGCTGTTTGCAGAGGACCGCTCCAATTCACCAGCCGCTGACCCCGATAAATCCAGCCTTTGCGGAACAAGGACACAAACACTTTGCGCACGGCCGCTGAAACGCGATCGTCAAGGGTGAAAACGGCGCGATCCCAGTCGCAGGAGGCGCCCAGTCGGCGCATCTGCAGGGTGATGCGGTCACCATTGAGGCGTTTCCACTCCCAAGTCCGCTGCAGGAACTTTTCCCGTCCAATGCCTTGGCGGGTCAGCTTTTCCTTCTTCAATTCTTTTTCGACCACCGTCTGCGTGGAGATACCGGCATGATCGGTTCCTGGCTGCCAAAGAGTATTGAAGCCGTTCATGCGCTTCCAGCGAATAAGACAGTCTTGAATCGATTGATCCAGAGCGTGTCCCAGATGAAGCGACCCGGTGACATTGGGAGGCGGTAGAATAATGCAATACGGCGGTTTGGTGGATCGATCGTCGGCCTTAAAAAAACCTTGTTCTTCCCACCATCGGTAATTGCGCGCCTCGGCTTCTTGATGGTTGTAGCGATCCGACAAAAGTTCCATGAAGTCCTCGGTTTATTGGTCTGCGGAGGTGCCGGCGGAGCAATTTCCTGAGACCTTTTATTCTTCAGTATTTTTCTTGGTCTTTGAGTCGATTTGTATCTCTGTTTTATTGAGTTCATTTTGCAAGGATTTTTTTATCTTCACCTCGGGATTTGGCGCGACATCGGGAGTCATCGAGCGGGAGCCGGTCGGTGAAAAATTGCGCTGGTCTGGAAATTCTTCGATCGACTCTTCAAACTGAGGTTGTTCTTCCGGCGCCAACATCTGAGGATGCGAATGAGATGGCGACGGGTACTCACGAGGAGTCCAATGAAAGATCAGGCCCGCGCCAAAGCCCCATCCCCGCGCCACATTGGTCCCGGTCACGTCATAAGAAGCTGCGGCGAAGAAGGAATAGGATTTTGAAGAGTTGTACCGAAACCAGATATCCGTTTGCAACAGCGCGGGATTGTAGGCGGCAAAGGGCTTGGCGCAGCCGTCGAAGGGGCAAAAGTAACTGATATTCGCGGTGGGTTCATTCGCAAGGTCGCTGTCATTGGAAATCGAGGAGTATCCGCGCAGGTCGGCGCCAAAGTTCCAGCGACCCGACGTCAGTTCGCCGAGAATTCCGTAGGGGAGCTCCATGGCCCGGCCTTTGTCGAAATAATTGATGCCGGCGAATCCCGCCAGTCGATAGGATCTTCTCTCCAAGCGGATGATCAGGCGGCCTATGGCTTGAAAGGCCCCTTCACCGATCGCCAGTTCGGTGGAGCTTCGATCGGTCGAAACGGTGGGGACAATGACGGTCAAATCGGGGATCAGAAGGATGGACTCCGCCGGAATCGTGAGATCCGTCCCGAACTCAATTTGCGAAAAATTCGAGTTGGCTTTGTTAAAAGCGGGGAGACTCGGAAGGTTGGTCTGGGCGGTGGCCGCGGCGTAGCGGGCCGAAGCGTGGACATGCCAGTTGGTATCGATGCGACCTCTTACGCCGAGGTCCAGGGTGGTCAGCTTATAGAAGTCGCCTGCCGGTAAACCGGTGAACGTGTTCCCCGACTTGTCGAAATTAGAATCGGGCGCTGTATAGAAACCTTGAAAAAGGACATCCAACCGCCCGGGCGTACCGAACTTGAAATCCTCGAATGGGGCCGCTTGAAGGCGCGGGCCAAGAAATAAGGTGACTGCGAAGAGGGTGGTGACCTCTTTGGTGCCTAACCAATTCATAACTCCCCTGGTGCTAGCGATCGAACGTGGACAAATCCCGCACCTTCGATTATGAATCGATTGTTCATGAACGATCAAAGTAAATCCGGACTCAAAATTATTTTTTTGACTGTTTTTCTTTATCTCGTCGGGTTTGGTGTCATCATTCCGCTTTTGCCGATCCTCAGCCGTGAGATGGGGGCAACGGCCTTTCAAGTGGGCCTGCTGATGTCCATTTACAGTTTGATGCAATTCTTTTTTGCGCCCTTTTGGGGGCGACTGAGCGACCGCCACGGGCGCCGGCCCATTTTGCTTTTTTGTTTGCTGGGTGAGGCCGCAAGTTACCTGGTGTTCGCGTTTTCCAGAAGCGTCGAGATGTTGATTTTCGCGCGCGGCATGGCCGGATTTTTTGGCGCCAGTCTATCCACCGCGACGGCGGCGATTTCAGATCTGACTCCACCCAAGGAAAGATCCAAGGGAATGGCTCTGATTGGGATGGCTTTTGGTCTTGGCTTTATCGTTGGACCGGCGCTTGGTGGAGGCGTTTCGAGTCTGGCGCAGTTGTACTCGACAAAGAAATTCTTCGCCAGCACGGTCACGCTGCTATTCGTCGCCGGACTTTGCCTGCTCACTTGGCTGCTGGGACTGCGAATCTTGCCGGAAACCCGCCAACCGGGGGGACGAGATCAAGCCACGAAAGGACGATTGGAGCTTCTTTTTTCAGCGTTGATGAGGCCCACCGTGGGTCGGCTTATTTTCTTATTTTTTTTGATGTCGACGGCGATGTCCACGATGGAGGCCACGCTGAGCTTGTTCGTGAATGATCGATTTGGCTGGGGCATCCGGGAAGTGAGTTTTGGTTTTGCGTACATTGGCGTTCTGGGTACGTTCAATCAGGGTTTCTTGGTGCGAAAGCTGCTGCCCAAGGTGGGCGAACGGTGGTTAATGATTTTCGGGATCTCATTGATGGGACTGAGTTTATTGATGATCGGATTTGCCCAAAGTATTTGGTTCTTGGCGCTCGCCATGACGGTGTTTCCCTTCGGTCATGCTTTCACGTCACCCTCCATTTTAGGGAGCGTGAGCCTTCTCACTAATTCGCAGGAACAGGGGCAGGTGCTGGGGACAACCCAGGGAACGGCGGCTTTGGGTCGAATTTTAGGTCCTGCCTTGGGCGGTTT
>PSRN01000084.1 GCA_003176075.1 Bdellovibrio sp. | reverse complement strand
TCACAATGCCCGTTCGAATACATCCGATAACATTCTTGAGGCGACTCACGATCAGGTCCTAAATCTTTTGGGCACCAGTGATTTGGCCGTCCTTATAATAATATGGGTGTTTAAATTCCTCGAAATTAAAATCAGCGACGGCATCTGCGTCAGTCCATACGCGATAACCTTTGTTCAGAGCCCCCTCGATGCTGCACTTCACGCAATACCCGCCATTAGCTCCGGTTATTATGAGCTGAGATGTATTTCGACCCTTGAGGTAAGTGTCGAGCTCATTCTCGATCCCACCCCAGTTTGAAAACATGCCGTCGCTCGATTTAACGAAGGTACGAGCATCCCCGTAATTCCCAATCGCTTTTTTGATCGCCGTGCATGTAGAACCGCAGCCACTGTATTCGATGGTCACGATGGGCAAACGATTACTCTTAGCCATCTCAATCAATTCGACTTGTCGGTTCAGAACTTTCTCAATTTTTTCTTGGTTTCCTACCAGGTTGTGATAGCCTCCCCTTTCCGCAAAGTATGGCTGCATATCAATAATCACGAGTGCGGTTTGAGCCAGACAAATAGAACTAAAGCCAGCTGACATAAAGAAGACGAGCGCTCGCGCCGACACAAATCGTACTGTCGATAGATTGTCCAAAAAAAATTTACCCATCAGGCTTCATGGCGATAATTGAACATTAGTCCCCTTTGATACAAACAACTGCATCATCCGTGCCCATTAGAGAGTCGCATTTTGATACGGATATGAGAATCCATCATGTTCGCAATTGGCTCTTCCCACCGCTCAGGCGGAACGTTAAGAATTCAATTCAAAGCGAGTACGAAGGACGAACACGATCCGCATAAAAGCAAAAAACCCAAAAACTTGGCTTGGAATCCAAGCTCAGGCGCACCGCCATAACATCGTGGTGACTGCGACAGAACCATTGATCAAACCCGGCAACGCTTTGAACTGGAAGGAAATGGCGGTCATGTAATGCCGGACCTTTGGTTGAATTTCGCGACAGCGACTAAACTAATTAGTGACGGGAATTTTTCGATTTTTCAGATGACGATGATCAATTGGAAAATTGCCTTGCTTTTTGATTTTTCACCGAAGAAATGTTCGTACGGCGTTGAACCACGAGTATGAACTGGGGCGGAAAAGAGTAGCAACGCCAGATAGAGAGACCAAAAACAGAGAATTGGAGAAATCCCATGGGCCGACAAAGATTACTCGTCTTCATTCCGGTGTTGATTCTATGGTACGGTCTCTGCCAAGCCGAAGAGAGGGTGAGGGTCCTGGACCTGCGAGTCCTGCCTAGGTGAGGTTAAGATGGTTGGCGATTTTAATGCTCCAAAGATTGAGAGTTCTGTCGCATACTTTCCCGAAGGTACATATGGTTCAATGGGTTTTCATTGGATTTCCAGTCCAACTTTCCTCATCACTTCGTATAGTTCCTTATCTGCTTACTATTACAATATCTTCAATAACGCTTTCGAACGCGCCCATTATCAAATGACGAGCTTTCCGATCCGTGGTTTGAAGGTATCAAAGATCAGGCACAGGGCCCGCATGGGATACGCGACCTTGGGGGCGATTAGTACCCTGATTACTGTGTCTCCCGGTGGAGATCAGTACGTGCTCGAAGGCGGACCAAGTCTTATTCCACTGAAGGACTTTCTTGGCGATCAATCATACACGGAAGTGGCGGATAATGATGACAACTGAAATCACGGACCGGGCTGAACTGCCAATTTTTGATTCAATCTCGCAGTAAATTCCGTTCTTCCTTGCAGAACTTTACAATATACTTCTTCAATTCGCCCCTCCTTGACGCCGATCGAATTTCGATTAAACATTCACCCGATCAAGGTTGATTTACACCCAACTATTTAGCTTGAACTAAGGAGAAACAAATGAAGAAACTGGTCATCACTGCGCTCTTGATGCAATTCTCGGCCATCGCCTTTGCCGACGTCCCCGACGTCCGCACGGATGTCGTGAAGGCTTTTTACGAATCCAAAGATGTCGCGGACAAGATCTTGGTGTCGGTCAGGCTCGACAGGGACATCGCCAAGCAGCCAGATGTCGCGCTTCTCAGCGGCTCTTGCGGAACGGCAGGCTGTACAAGGAACTACCTCGTAACTCTGGCCGTTGCCACGAAGGGTGTGAATCCGCAGACCGGGGTCATCGCGGCCATCGTCAAAGACGAGTTCAACGCCTTCGAAGCGAAATTGGTTTCGGTCGAGCCGCTTTTAAACCAGGCCCATCAACGTCCTAAACAAGAAGAGTAGCTAAAACTCCATGCTCACGGTGTAGCTGATGGAATCTCTCTGCCAATCGAGGGTGGAGGAAACTCTCCTCCTAAATCCCGGGACGGTCATTGGTGGAAAGCGCACGCGAATCCGCCTTTGCAATGCGAAATTGGCCACGGTGAGGAGTGTGTAACTGTATGGACCCAGGTCAACGAATTCTTTGATCGCTTCGATGGAATCGTTCCCCAACTGCTGCAGGGTGATCAAGGCGTCGCAGATCTTGTCCTTGCGATTTTGCTCCCGGCAGGCCTGGCTTAATGAATCAAGGTTGGGTGTGGAGGCCGGTGAGGCCTGCTGCGCGGCCGCTGAATAGCAAAGGACCAGGCCCATGAAAAAGAAAATCACTTTGAAAAGTCCCGTCAAGCCTGCCGACCTTTCTGAACCACCCTAGGGAGTACCCTCCTTAATCCGCGAACAACGGCTTCTTTCGCATCTTCCAAAGCAGATGGCTGATGAAGGGACGGCGTTCCTCGCCAGTCGTCACCATCAGGAGCTTCGTGATCTTCAGGTTTTCAGGATCCGTAAACAGCAAAATCAGCATCTCTTGGATGTAATCCGTGTTCAAGGTGACGTAGTTGTCCGTGCCGACTCCGAGCTGCACTCCTTTCTTTTCCCACCAAGAAAAAGGATGGTCCTTGTAGTCCTCAAACTGCCCCGTCAGCTTGGTGTTTGAAGAAGGAAGCGAAATAAGGGTCACGCCCTTTTGGATCATTCGATTTAAGACGTCGTGCTGGTAATGCTCCACTTCCCTCGCCGTATGAAACTTGGCTTTGACAAATCGAACCTGGTCGTCTGGATGAAGTTTTTCGCCTTTCAACAATAGCTGCAGAACCGGTTTGTAAACGCCCCAATCCAATTCCAGCAACTCGCGATACTCGGGATCTTTGTCCGTGATTGCCTGGCCCAAGTGATTTTTGTTCATCACACATTGATAAAGGCGGTGGAAGTAAAAATTCGGATTGATCCCCAGGCTGAGACCGTGTTCGAGAGTATCAATATGCCAAATGTTCATGGCGTTATCTACGGCCTGAATACCTTTTTTTAAAGTGTGAAAAGTTTCTCCGTGGTGAGAGCGAATCTTAAATCCCCGATACTGGAGCTTGCGAAAGCCTTTTTGAAATTCGTTGAAATGCTCTTTTCGATAAAGTTCATTCTCAGCCCCCACCGTGTCGACTTCCGTCATGTGTTTTTCCAAAAAAGGGTGAGTGTCGAGCATCCGGACAATCTCGTCGACCTGGGCTTCAAAGTGATCGCGGCGGTTGGCGAAGCGGACCGAATCAAAAAAGTTGCCTTCTTTTCGGAAGGACGGAGAAAGAATGAAATTAAAATCAGGATGGTTGATCTGAAACTGACGGAATCCTTCATAGAGGCCGAGGACGACGTCCTCGGGGGCCACATTCTCGACGCCGGGGATTTGTTCAGTCGAACTTGCCGAAGAGCGGGACAAGGTGAATTTCAAACGCACGCGACCCACGTTGTACTTGTGGTACAGTTCGTGGGCCAAATGGTAAGCGCTGGCCGTGTGGGCCATTCGGTCGGTCAAAATCAGCTTGGATAGGTAAAGAATTTTTAGGTAAGTCGAAAACCCTTCCGATTCCTTCAATCGAATCAGGCGGTCGACGTCGTCCACGGAGTTGATCGGCCACCCGCGGGGCCCATAAACTTCGATGATCTTCCTTTTGTACAGCTCCTGCTGAGGACCTTCCAGCAAAGGTTTCAACCGTGGAAAAATAAATTCGGCCGTCAAAGCCCCCGTCAGATGAATGTGGTCTTCCCGGTATTTGAGTGGAAAGTGCCTGAAAAATTCAAACATGGCCCCTGCGACAGGGTGCTGCAGAAGTTGGTCAATCGTCACTTCACTGAGTGAAAATTTACCTATCAAACTTCTGAATTCCCGCACCATATCGTGGGCGTGGGGATTCTCCGTCTTGAGTTCACTGTCGGCCAAGAGCTCCAGCGTATCCGCCAGCGAAATACCGTTCGTCTCTGAAATGATTCGGGTCAGGCTGCGAACCAAAATTCGATGGGTGATTTGGTCAATGACTTGCATCGATGACCATTAGAATTCCTTATTGCCACGGGGTCAACCGGACAGACTCAACGGGGGTTCTGAAAATTGTACATTTCACAGCACCTCCGCAGACGCCACGGGCAAATTTTAGGGTGGAAGCTCTGAAATCTTTCGGTTAACTTAAGACAAGCGAATATTTTTTTTCACCAAGCTGCCAATTCAGAAGGCAAATTAAGGCAAATAAGGCAAATTAAGGAAAATTATAGAAAACGGATCTAAGAAACGAATCAAACGAATCATAGGAGACAATTAATGGGTAAACCGTGGAAACCGGCCTGGCATTTTTTGATATGGATGGTGATTGGCCTCGGAATGATGATCGGCCTCGGGATGACGGCCTGCTCGAAGGGTTCCAATGAGAATTCCGCCCCAGTCTGCCCGAACTGGACTGGCACATTCGAGAATAAAGCCTCCTCCAAGCTTGCGTTCCACAAAAACGCAAAGGGATTCCTATCCGTTCGGTGGGATGGACAAAGGATCACGGCTGATAGCCAGCCGCATGCATTGTCTGCCGACAATACGGTGACCGTGTCCTGCGGGCCGACGGCCATCACCTGGGTCTCCGTAGACGCGAGCCAAAGAGCCACCCGTCGCATCTTTACGTCGACGCTGAGAGAGAATCCCACGGAAATTCATGTCACGGGAGATAGCGCGGAATCCTTCAGAGACGTCTACACAAGGGCCGACATAGCCCACCAAATTAAAGAGGTCCACCGATTCGAACAGTGCCCGGAAGATATGATTGGGATCTACGAGACGGGTTCTGATCCATCGCAGACAGTTGAAATTAAGAGAAACGAGAAAAACCAGTTCATCTGGATTTTGAATAAGTCCAATCCGCTGGTGATCGATGGTACGCTGCAGGCTCTTCGGGATACCAGCTCCCAAGCGGCTGGAACCTGCCAAAATAAAACGATCACCGTGCAAGTTTTCACGAACGAAGCCGAGGTGGCGAATTATCATTTCGGGCTGACCGCCACAGGCCTTGAGCTTCGGACCGAAAACGACCAGGGTAAATCCACCACACCACTGTTTCGGCAATAGGGGCTCTCATTGAGAGTTCTCCGTAAAAACCTGGGGTCATCACAAGAAATTGTTTCAAAGTCAAAATGGGAGGCTACTTCCGAGAGTTCGAGAGTGGGCTGTGGTACACATCGGACTGTGGGTTCCATCTTCGATCTTGCCGAAATGAACGAAATGAGCAAAACGACTGCCAGGGCTAGTTTACTTCGATCTGAAATCAAAAATACTCTGCCAAGAAGGTTAAATTGCTGAACTCGTGAACTCGGCAAGATTGGTAGAGAAGGAGGAAACAATGACGTTCCCTTGAGTAAGCGCCACATTTGAGCTTGTACGGCCGCTTTGACGTTTTTACTGTCTAGCGGATTGACAGGCGCGGGTTTCCACGGCTTCTGCTATATTGCTCTGGTGTATTGCTCTGGTATGTTGCTTGGTAATCAAAGGCGGGGGGGGGACCATAGGACCATGGGTAGAGATCGACTGCAGTGATGGGGCTACTGCAGGACAGGGTCACGCGAGCTAGAAGGAGTTGCCAATGCTCAAGAAATCTGTCGCCTTCATCATGAGTTCTCTGCTTCTTGTCCCCACTCTGGGGCTGGCCTTCTGCGACTTGGACAATGGTAAAACGACGAAATCGCCCCCCTTGCAGATCATGAACATCAATGTTTCTTTGAATCAAAGCCTGAATATGGTCCGGCGAGTTCTTAAGGACGGAACCGAGTGCTCTAATCAGCTCGAAACGACCCTGTCCGAAGACGCCATCGAACTCCCAAACTTGCGCGAACTGACAGACGCGGATAACTTTGTCATCAGGGTTAGAAACGACCAAACCGCCGATCAACAGACAACCGCAAACCAGACGATTTGTCAGTTAAAGAAAGACGGCTTCTATCGGAGCTCTCAACTATTCAAAGGATTGGGAGACCCCCATTTTGAGAAGCTTCCCCAAAAAGGTCCCTTTTTATGGATAGCTGGTTCCCTTCCCCAATACAGTCTCAAAGTGAAAAGCGGACTGAACTTGATCCATTTCACGGCTTGCAACGTGAGGGATTTGATCGGGGACATTTGTAGGAACCCCATCGCGGTACTTGACCTCAATTTGACCGTCGTCATCAAAGAGCCAACCAAACCGACCAACGGTCCTTCAATGTCTTTCACTGTCCCACGCTGCGACTAAGCGGCTCCCTTGGACCAAACAAAACAGTTCCGAGGCGAACCATGGTCGCGCCTTCTTCAATCGCCACGCGAAAATCCCCACTCGTTCCCATCGACAAGACCCGCAGTGTCGGCAACACCTGACAGTGCGTTTGCAGCAGTTTACGGAGGTCGCGAAAATATGGGCGGGCCTCGTCGGCGCTTGCCGAGAGCGGCGGCATGGTCATCAGACCGTCGACGGAAATGGCGGAAAGCTTCTTCAACCGCTCAAGCAGATCTGGTGAAAAATCCTGAGGACGAAAACCCCCCTTGGTGGCTTCCCCAGCCAAATTGATCTGCATCAGGATCCGTTGCCGGATGCCTCTTTCGGCGGCCAAACGGTTGATCAATTCGGCGAGTTCGAACGAATCCACGGAATGAATCAACTCGAAAGCACCAACCACCCCCTTGGCTTTATTCTTTTGCAACCGACCGATGAAATGCCAAATCAGCGGCAAATCCGCAAGGGCCGCCATTTTGGCCAAGGCCTCTTGCGCGTAATTCTCGCCGAAATGAGTGACGTGATAGGTTTGGTAAAGCCAGCGGACCTTGGCCGCCGGATGCAGTTTTGAAACCGCCAGCAAGGTCACGTGCGCAGGGAGGGTCCCGAGAAGCTCGTCCACTGATTTCCCGTTCACCGGATTCTCCAGCCTTGTTCTTTCAATACACTCAAAAAAGCTTCCATCGGCAGTCCCACGATGTTGGAATATGAACCCGAGTAGCGGGCGACAAATTTCCCGCCCGCCCCTTGCATCCCGTAGGCGCCGGCCTTATCCATGGGCTCACCGGTCGCGATATATTCATAAATTTCGTTGTCGGTCAGGGGTCGGAATTCCACATCCGTCGCCTCGAGGTGAGTGGTCTCGCTTTGAGATACCGAATCCATCACAGAGAGCGCCGTATAGACCCGGTGGATCGCGCCGGACAATCGTCGTAAAATGAGAAAGGCCTCTTGTTCGTCCTGTGGTTTCCCAAAAGGAAGGCCTTTATGCACAACCATGGTATCCGCCGCGACCACCAGAAAAGGATTCGACCGCAAGGGCAAAAGCTCAGCCATTGCGGCCCTCGCCTTTCGTCCGGCAAGGTCCAAAATTTGGTCTTCGATGATCAGGTTTTCCTCAAGAGTTTCCGATATCTTACTGGGGTGGACGATGAATTTGAAACCGGCCTCGGAGAGCAACTGGCGTCGTCGAGGCGAAGCGGAAGCAAGCACTAATTCAAAAGAGGGCGGGGATGATTTCACGCCGCCATTCAACACCAATTGCGCGCCGACGGCAACGTTCTCGCAAGGGTGAAGCGAAAGAGTGAAATGAAAGAGTGAAGCCAGCGTGGGCGGCGAAGTCGCCACGGGTATAAAGGGGGCGCAGATGCTTAACACAGACCTGGTCATGATCGCCGCGCTCGCCCTCACGGGTGTATCGGTGTATTTCCTCTCCGCGGCGTTATTGACGAACAACACGGATCGCGAGCTGCTTTCCTGGGCGAGCGGCACCGAACCTGAAAGATCGCGCTCGGCATTGATCAACTGGTCACGTCCCCTCGTCCACCAGTTCACCCTGCAACACGCCGCCCGCATCAAGAATGAACGCTTCCGCCGCAACATTGAACATCTCATCATGACGGCGGGCCTGTCGCGTGAGCTGAACGTGGACGAGTTCATCGGGTTGAAACTTTTTTGGGGCGTTGGCTTCGTGGGTCTTCTCGCCCTGTTGAATTTTGCCTTTCACGTCGGCATTCCGTTGTGGATGTTCGCCCTCGCTATTCCGGTGGGTTGGCAATTTCCTGACATGTACGCCAAGAATCAGCGCAAAAGCCGCCAAATCTCCGTGCGGGCGGACCTGCCGTTCTTCACTGACTTGCTGGCTCTTTCCACCGAAGCGGGTTTGGATTTTATCTCGGCGATTCAACGGATCGTCGACAAAGCGGAAGGAAGCGTGTTGGGCGATGAACTCGCCATTGTGTTGAAGGACATCAAGCTGGGTTCGGCGCGTGCCGACGCCCTTCGTGGATTGGCCAAGCGAATTGATATTCCGGAAACCACCAGTTTCGTCGCGGTTCTGGTTGACGCTGACGCCACGGGCGCGAGCATCGCGCAGGTCCTGAAGGATCAGTCAGAACAAATCCGCCTGGAGCGGTTCGTACGCGCCGAAAAAGCCGGCGCGCGGGCTTCACAGCTGATGCTGATCCCGCTGATCTTCTTTATTTTGCCGGCGGTCTTCATTGTCGTCTTTGGCCCCGTGGCTGTGAACTTTATCAGCGGGGGAGCTAAGTGAAAACCCAAGTCGGTGCCTCCGCCACAAGTGGCTTCGGCACCTCCGCGGTACTCCTCAACGCGGCCAATGAAGTTTTGCTCGCCGATTTGAAAATCGCCGATCACTATTTCGACCGGATGCGCGGCCTGCTGGGCACCGGCAATTTGCGCGAAGACCAGGGATTGTGGATCCTTCCCGGCAACTCGATTCACACCTTCTTTATGAACTACGCGATTGACTGTGTCTTTCTTGACCGGCAGCGGGCCGTCCGGTCCATCCACTCGAATGTACATCCCTGGCGCATCGTCTGGCCCCAGTGGAGGGCTTTGTCGGTCATTGAAATGAAAGCGGGCCGGGCCAAGGAATTGAATATTCACGTTGGCGATCAATTACGAATGCAAGCGGGAGATGCCGGACATGCTGGCCCTTAGAATTCTCAACGGCCCACAGGCCGGCCAAGTTCATCAGCTGCGCGCGGGAAGCTTTCTGGTTGGACGAGGCACCTCCTGCCAAATTCAGTTGCAAGGAAACGGGGTTTCAAAAGAACATCTGGAGATCCGGGTGGCGGGAGAACAAGTTTCCTTTCGCGATCTAAAATCGGCGAACGGCACCTATTTGAACGGCGTTCGCGTGCCCTCCGCGCCGCTCAAATTGGGGGATAAGGTTCTGATCGGACCCGTTCTTTGCGACGTGGTGTTGGTGCAACGGCGACCCCACAATCCTCACGGCTTGATGGCGCCAGCTCGCCTGAATCCACCCGCGCACGGGGCGGCAATG
>PSRN01000194.1 GCA_003176075.1 Bdellovibrio sp. | reverse complement strand
GACCGCGTAAAATCCGCTCCCACAGCGAAAACGTCTGGATTTAAGTCGAGAAAAAGTGGGAAAACCCTGTTAAAAACTCACGCAATGCCACAATCCCAACAGCCTAGAGAGACCAGCCCTCCGGCGCGACTTTCAGTTCGCTGCGACCTGGTTCATCTGCCGCAGTTTTGAAAGCTTCTTGTGGTAATATCGGTGGCGATTTGATTTGCACAATCGTTCCATCGTCAAACAATATGCGGAGATCCTACTGTTTTTCAAGTGTCGTAACCCCAAGTCATCGCCAGCGCGGCCATGGACATGCCGCCACCAGAGCCAAGCAAAATACAAAGATCACCCTTCTTGAGTTTGCGAACGGCGACCGCGTCAGCAATACACATGCCGACCGCCGCTGATCCCGTGTAGCCGTACCGATCCATAATGTTGTGGGACTTGCTGTGCGGCTGTCCCAGGCGATCGAGCGACTCGTTGATGCTGCCAATGTTGAGCTGAGTGATAAAGAAATGATTGATGTCGCCGGCCTTCTTGCCGATGCGCTCGAGAAGTTTATTTGTTAAGCGCGGCCAGTGAATGCCGTTCGTTTCGTTGGGAATTCTTTTGGCGAAGTTGAGAAGTTGCGCCTTTTTATCGAGAACCTCCTGCGACAGCGGCATGTGGGTGCCGCCAGCATAGAGACCCATATAATCATGGTATTGGCCGTCCGTGTAAAATTCGGAAGCCAGGATACCATCAGTGTCGGGCGAAACTTGCAAGATGGCCGCACTTGCGCCATCGGCAAAGAGAGTTGCAATCTTGTAATCGTCAAAATTCAAAAATTTGGACATCCCGTAAGCTCCAACCACCATCACTGTATTGAAACGCGGGTCCGCGGCGATAAATTTGTTGCCGACATCCAAGGCCGTCACAAAACCGGCGCAAGCCGTGTTGATATCGAAACTTCCGGCATTCTTCGCGCCGAGTTTGAATTGCACGACCGACGCTGTCGACGGCGAAATGTAATCTGGCGTATCGGTGGCGACGATCAGGAGGTCCAAGTCCTCAGCCGTCAGGTTGGCGGCCTTTAGCGCGTTCATCGCCGCCGGAACGATCAAATCGGAGGTCGCTTGCTCTGTGGCCATGTAATGGCGTTCGAAGATATTTCGCTGCGCCCGAAGAAACGAGTCCACGTCCTTTTTGTAAAGCTCGTTGAAATACTGGTTCTTGACGACTCTTTCAGGGGCGTAAAGACCGGCGCTGATGATTCGCGATTTTCGCAGTGTGGGTGTCATCGGGTTGTTCCTTCCGAATTATAAGCTTCCGAACAAAAGTATCAAATTGAGACATGCTGCCGTTGCCTTCATTTTCTTACCCTTGGCGGCTCCGCCGCCCACGCTTTTTTGCTGAGCAAAGATCAGGCCGATGATTGTCCCGTCCTGGGTGAGAAGGATCTGAATTTTCTTAGACAACTGACACAATTTCGCGGCTCAATACCCAGAAAGGAAGCCCGGGCAACGGCTCGGGCTGGGGTTTGGCGATCTATTGTATGTCAGTGGGGTTGGCCGGCTTCGAGGGCTCGGCCTCCGAAGGCTGACCCCCGGCGGACTGGGCCTCGGCAGATTGAGCCAATGACGGGTCTGTCTTTTTCTTTCCTTTCGCTTTTTCCATAAGCCAGTTGATCAATGGTTTAAAAAATCCGCTACCGGATTTTTTTTGTGGCGTCGGTGGGGCGATCTCAGTTACCTCTGGTTCGACTTCCCTGCCAGGGGGCATTGAGTCCGGAAGAGGCTCCGGCCTCACTGGATCTTCAAAGACGGCTCCATTCGGCCTTACCTCTCTAAGATACGCACCGGCCTTCTTGCGGGCTTTTTCCAAAAGCGAGCGGTCGAAGCCTGCTTCCGCAAATTTATGCCAAACCGGATCTGACTGATTGGGATCAAAAAAAGCTTTGGATGGGACCAGTTCGGCAAGACGTCCATCGCTCATTTCCATCAATTGAATTCCAGGCCGGCCCTCTAGATCAAGAAAGGCAATGGGGCTGGTTGCTGTGACGATGGCGAAAGCTCCTTGTTCCAAAAGCCACATCACAATTTCCATGGTGAGGGCGGCCGAGTCGAAATCGCTCCCTTCGTACATGTTATCGATTATAACCAAAACTTTTCGACCCTTCTCTTGCGCCTTGCGGACAGCTTCTTGAATTTCAACCCATCGAGCGGCGATTTCATCAAGAGTATTCAGTCGTGACATGTGGACGATCAGCTCCATCGGACTTGCACGGCTTCCCGGGCCGACAAAAGACATCATCCCTGTCTGGTAAAATATCAAATTCTTTACGACGGCGTCCAATACCGGGTTTCCTTGGCGGCCCATGTTTTCTCGAATGACAACGATCCGCGTTGGCACAGCTCCTGACGGAGCGGGAGTATTGATCTGAATATCATTGGCAACGGATTTTGGATCTTCTAACGGACTCGAATATCTGACCTCTCTTAAATCCAAAAATGCGTTGCCTCCATTCGAGCCTCCCGTGTCAGACGGGTCCTCGATGAAGGTCATGGACTTCTCATTGGCGGCCTGAAAATCGACCATCCCCAGGAGTGCATCGAGAACTCCCACCGGGGCGTAGATACTCTTCAGAACCGCCTCCAGTTCTTCAACGTCCTTCGCCAATTTTCCCAAGTAAAAATTGGGAACATGAAAAATGGAAAAATTGGCCAGAATATTATAAATAGGCCACTTTCGAAACATAGCGGACCAGGAGTCGCGGAGGCCCATCAGGCGGTCGTGGACCCTGCCCAGCCTTCGAAGTTCAGCAATATGTTCGTCGGGAACGCGACCAAGCAAAAGGCGTCTGGGCCAAAGTGCAATACGTTTAAAAATATGTGCATGCAAAGGCTCTCTGGTTCTTTTAATCAAGGCCAATCTGGCGACCAATTCTTGCGCCATCGGATTGTCGATTCCCATCAGGCTATTTTCAGCCGCGTCCACCAGATAGGCGCGATCGCGAAAGGGCATTAGCTTTTCGCGCAGCGGGTTCACCTTTGCAATGGTATTGATGGTTCCGGCCCTGAGTCCCGCAGATAACGAAGCCATCTGAATGGCTGTCGCCAATTTTCCAGGCAAGCCCACATCAAAGCCGGAAAGAACATAGAAAATAGCAAAGAGGCCGTCTGTATAGAGAGCGCTCAAAAGTTCAGTCTTCAAAGTTATCTGTTGTTTCCTCAATTCGGCGAAAATTTGGTTCAGTTCTTTGTTTTGATTCTGAACCTCCACTAACAGGCGGCGGACTTGTTCAAATTGCTCCGGGCGTTGGGCAATAGTTTGAAGTAATTCCTTCAGGATTTTGATCTCTTCGGCGTTCCTTGTCCTGGTCAAGATTTCGGTGAGGGCAATTTCCCCGCCCTTGGTGCGCACGTAGGGTTTAACATCCTCGACCATTTGTTTTATACCTGCTTCAATCCAGGTCTGTTTTCGGTGAGCGAATTCATCTGGCAGTTGACGTTTCGTCTGACCGGTTTCCTCGGCATCGGAGGAGGTGCCGAAGGGTTCTTCTTCTTGTGCGGCCGCGATTTGGTCCACAGGTGCAACCCGTGCAGCGACTCCCCCGTGAATATTTTGGCAGCTGAGAATTGCAAAAGAAACGCCTTCGGACTGTGCATTTGCAATTGCGCAGGAAAGGACAATGAGGAGATGAGCGAACGTCACCGCAATCTGAAGCAAACTCATAGACTCGAATGCGCTACAACAGAACTTTTCCAATGCCAAGAATTAATGATCTTTTGCGGACGTAGGGATTCTAGATTGCTCGTTTCTTAAATAGCTCCTGTTCAATGCGTTGAAGCCGTTCCTCGACAGACCTTCGTGTGGCGAGGATCGAAAGGTTGTTCGTTGACCTCAACTTTTCCATAACTGACCTTCTTATTTCCGTTGCGTTTCATCCCAGACCTCTCAATAAATAAACAAGCTCGCGCCCACCGACAAGCCGGAGCCGGAGGCCACCAGCAAAACCTTATCGCCACGTCGAATGCGTCCATTCTCGATCGCCACGTCCAGCGCCATGGGCACACAGGCGGAGCCCGTGTATCCGTATTCGCCCATAATGCAGGTGGTTTTCTCCATCGGCTGTCCCAAGGCAGCCATTACTTTTTCGATCACCGAACGGTTGATTTGCGTGAAAATATAATGATCGATCTCATTGGCGCGAAGGTTTGCACGCGCAAGAATCTTATTCGCCACCATGGGCCACAGGCGGACATTTCGATCACCCGGGAGCGGCTTCAGGCTTTCCAGCCCATACTTATTTGACACTGCGGAGGTGCCGACGGAGCCGCCTCGGGCGGCGGAGCTGGTACAGCCACCGACTTGGTCGATCAATTCGCGTGAGAAGGGGCGGTGGGCACCACCGGTGTAAATACCGATAAAATCCCATTGCGTGCCGTCGGCGAGGCCCAAGCTGTCCACGAAACCTGAAGCGTCGCCATCTTCCGCTCTCTGCAAAACAACCGAGCCAGCGCCATCGGCAAAGATAGGATATGAAAATGCATCCCCGTCATGAACAAAGGCCGGCATGTTGTAAACGCCGGTCACGCAGGCAAATTTCAAGTGCGGATCGCCCGCCAGCATGCGAGCGGCGGTGTTCAGGGCCAGGACAAAACTCGCGCAGGAGGAGTTGAGATCAAAAGCCGTGCTCCAGGTTTCTCCCTTTTGAATTCGTCCCTGCACCAGCACGGCGGTGGAGGGAGAGATGAACTCCGGCGTATCCGTGCCGACGATGAAAAGGTCGATATCAGCCGGGTTGATCCTTGCAGATTGTATGGCCCTGGACGCTGCCGCCGTCGCGAAGTCAGCCGTCGACTCCCGCAGGTTTCGAAGTTTGGCGACGTGGCGGGTTTGAATGCCGATCTTCCCTGAGATTTTATCCGCGTCGAACTCAATCCTGGCGAGAATTTTCAGTTCCTCATTGGTGATCGGTTTTCCAGGGGCGTATCTTCCGCTGCCGATGATTTTTACCTTCATAGGTACCCCAAATTCTTCGCTTGATAGGCGAGTTCCTCACGAAACTTGGGATGCGCGATATTGATCAAAGCTTTCGTTCTCTCGCGCACCGTGCGGCCCCGCAGGTGGGCAATCCCGTGTTCGGTGACGACGTAGTCGGTGTAACTGCGATGAAGGGTGACGGCGGAACCTCCGAGCAGGGTCGGCTGAATCGACGAAACTTCCCCGCCTTTGGCCGTCGACTGGCAAGCAATGATGGATTTGCCATGTCCATCCGCGCCTTCAACGGCCCCCATGGCGGTGTCGCTTTGACCGCCGGTGCCGGAGTATTGTTGTGATCCAATGGACTCGCTCGCCACCTGGCCGGTGAAATCCACGCTGAGGCAAGTGTTGATCGAGGTCATTCTGGCGTTTCGACGCATGACAAAGGGGTCATTCACCCATTTTCCGCGTTGAAATTCCACGGCGACATTTTGATCGAGCCACCGATACAGCTTGGGTGATCCCATGGCAAAAGTGCAGATAAACTTGTCTTTATAGAGAGTCTTTTCCTTATTGGTGATGACGCCCATTTCATAGAGCTCCATCATCGAATCGACGAACATTTCAGTATGCACGCCGAGATTTTTTTTCGATCGCAGCGACAGGGCGGCGGCGTTGGGAATGCCACCGATTCCCAGCTGAATGGTCGCTCCGTCTTCGACCAACGAGGCGATATGGTTGCCAATTGCAGTTTCGGTTTCAGTGGGAGTCGGCGAAGGGAGGGAGGGCGGATCCTGGTGGTGCTCAACGAAGAAATCCACGTCGCTCACATGGACGTGGGTATCGCCGAACGTGCGAGGGAGCTTTTCGTTCACTTCAAGGACGACGATTTCAGCGTTTTCAATCATTTCCTTTTCATAGGTAATGCCCAAAGAAAGAGACACGAATCCGTGGGCGTCAGGCGGAGTGCAAGTGCCAAAGAAAATGTGCGGGCGGCGCACTGAGATGCGGTCCAGGCCCGCGCGGTGAAGCATGTTGGGCACGTAGGTGACTGTCCCGGTTTTATTCTTCAAGGCCTGACGCGAGCCTGGCGCGTGAAACCAACTGCAGAGTTCAAAGTGGCCCTTCATTTCGGGTTTCATATAGAACTCATAGGGTTGCAAAGTCAAAACCGAGAAAACTTTCACGTCTTGCACGCGGTCCTTCATGATGTGAAACCGGCTCATGCAACCTTGCGGCTCCGACGCGCACTGGGCGACAACGATGTCGGAATCCGAGCGCATATGGCTGACGGCTTCATCGATGGAGACCCGTTTGCTTAGGTAGATATCCTGGTTAGTGAACATAATATCACCTCATATTACCTCGATCGAACAAATCTCAATGCATACGAATGAATTTGCGAGCATTTTAGGACGCGGTGAGTGTTCAACGGACGAGCCTCATCGCGTTGTTGGGTTAAAGCGAGGGGTCCAAACCTGGCGTCCAAATGTTGGTCTAAATGATCCAAGGTAAGATCCAGCGTCGCTCCGCCATTCTGTGCGTCACTGAAAACAGCGCTGTTGCGGTCAACGTAATAGACGACGTCCATGCGCACTTCATTTTGGTGAAGGTTGTAGGCGATCCAGGCCGCCGTCGGCAGAGGCGCTTCTTCATTGCTGGAGTGCTTTGATCCGTTAATGACCACGACGCTGCCCTTGACCTCGAGCGGAAGGCGGTCCCAAAAACCCTGCAGCAGGACTTTTCGTGGAATGTATTGGTCGTTGCCGGCAATCATCAGATGAACAGAATCTTTCGGCAAAGTCGAAGCGAAATCAATCATCTTCGTATCGCGAATGCCAAGGGCGCGCCAGTAAGTCGCTTCAATTTTGTAAGGATGCTCGAGAATTTCAGGTTCAGCCAATGGATAAGTCGCGTACACGATCAGTTTAAAGTAGAAATTGTAGAGGCCTTCTTTGGTGGAGAAATCAAAATTCATGTTTTTCCGATTCTCCCTGAACGTTTTGACCAGTGCTTCCAAGTAGGGTTGGGAAACGTGCTCCGCGATTTTCCAACCCATCATATTCCACCACCACATCATTGACTTCCAACTGTTCCGGATAAAGAGTTCAAATTGAGCGTTGGTGAGATATTTTAAAGTCGGGGCCATGAACCAGGTGACATCCACCAGCCATTTGATCAAATCGTCCTGGGCCTGCAGGGCCTCCGTGTAGGGGGATTCAAGAAAGATCTTGTTCACCAGTTCCGGATAAGTCGCGGCAAATCGAATCGCAATGCCGCCGCCATAAGAGAGCCCCACCAGGTTGACGGGTGAGTTGAGTCCCGTCCTGCTGAGAAACTGGCGCACGACTTCCACCGTTTCTTTATCAGTGATGGGCTCCGTGGGAAAACCGTCGACATCCAGGTTGTGTCCTTGCCAGGGAAAATCCAGGCGGATGACACCCACGCCCCGTTTTTTCAGTTCATCCGCTTCCTGCTGCCAGTTTTTCGTTGAGTGGGTCAATCCGTTCAACAGAATGACGAACTTGTTTTGGATATCCAAGCCTTCCCATGTGGCATAAACCTTGTGACCCGTGCCGAGATCGATAAAGCCAGAGAAAGGCTGGGCAAATCTCTCCGGCATCTCGTAGCGGCCGTAGATCGGAAAGAGGACCAGTATAATGAAGAGGGCGGGGAGGATGGAGTTTGCGTGTGTTCTCATAACAACTCAGTTTCTGTTGTTGTGCCGGTCCGGCGACCTCGTAAGAATACCACTTTTGGAGCTTGTGCTCTATTGATCGACCGCCTGGATGAAGAATTTATTTGCCGGAGACGTTTTTTGGCAATTCAACAGTCACCCGTGCCAAGTGCAAAACCTTGTCCGTATGTCTGGCCGCTGTAAAAGAAAGAGTCGGATGTCGAAATATTTGAATCATACCCGTGGCGGCTTCGCCGCCCACGCATACCCTCGGCGGCTTCGCCGCCCACGCTCAATTCATCAACTGGCGAAAGCTGCCGGAAGCAAGATCGCAAGTCCATTTGGTGATATGCAAAAAAGACATGAATCAGTGGGCTGTCTGTTGTTATACTAAATAAAATAATAAAAAAGGAAAAACGCTATGGCACTTTTTTCAATTAGACCAGACCTGCAAATTTCGGCTGAAATCTTCGGTGGAGTTCTTCCTCAAACCACTTTTTTTGTTCATGGCAATCTCGCGAGTAACAATTGGTGGCTGCCATCGCTTGAGGTTTGGAAAAAGAAAAAAGCCGAAGCAACTCCCGGATCGATGATTCTCGCTGAGTTTCGCGGCTGTGGAAAGTCCACCCCGCCCCAAAGCTTGCGTGATGTGGACATGAGACTGTTTGCGCAAGACTTTATCGCCCTGGTGGAAGGTCTGCAGTCGGGAAAACTCGCCGCCGCGATCAAAGGTCCTTACAACCTTGTGGGCCATTCAACCGGCGGCCTGATTTGCGCCTTGATGGCGGCGTCCCGTCCCGGGCTTTTCAATCGGGTGTTGCTCTTGGATTCAGTGGGCGCCCACGGCGTGAGCTTCGATGATTCGATGAAACAAGCTTTTGATCAGATGAAAGCGAGCAAGGATCTTACGGCGGCGGTGATTGGAAGCACCATTCTCAACAACGACCCCAACAACGAATTCTTCAAAACTAAAATTGTGGAGGATGCATTTTACGCGGTCAAGACGGTGGGCTCCTGGGTTTTAGAGTCCCTCAAGGGATTCAACGGTGAAGCTGAGCTCTCCAAGGTCAGGAATAAGACCCTCGTCCTCCACGGTGAGAACGACGTCCTTTTGCCGCGCCAGGATTCCGAAAAGATGGCGAAAATCATGCACGCGGAATTCAAACTTATTCCCGGTCAAGGGCATTGCTGCAATTTTGAAAACCCGGCCAAGTTTGTTGAGATCGCGCACCAGTTTCTTTTCTAAGCAACCAGTCAAATCAGTTCCTCAAAACCTCAGACATAAAACTCGGTTTTGAGCAACTGAATTGACCGGTTGCTTAGCGACTTAATTTTCGACACTGCCTCACACTGAGACGGGCCGTCACCGCCACCTCTGCTAGAAAGGTCATTGATCCCGTTTCGTTCTCCTGATGATCTGCCGATAAGATTTTAGGCTAAGGACCCCGTGGCAGCTGTCCAGAGAGGATCAGCTGTCCAGAAAGGATCAGGGATGACGACTCCAATCAAAGTGTTTAAAAAAGGCGAAGTGATCTTTAAGGAAGGTGACAGGATTACCGGCTTGCTGGTGATTCAATCGGGTGGTGTGAACCTTTGCATTCAACGGCCCAAGAAAAATGTCGACCTTTTCTCGCTCGCCAGTGCCCAGGTTATGGGTGAGACTTTCATCGCGGGGATGCAGTCTTTCAATTTCAGCGGAATTGCCACAATGGACACTAAAATCATGGAAATTCCTTTGGAACAGGTCAAATCTTTGTTGGAGAATGGCCCTCAGGTCACGAAGGTTATGGTGAAATCGATGGCGGAACGTCTCAAAACCACCATGAACGAGGTCCGGGCCCAGCGGCTCGACAAGGAGAGCGTGCCCTGTCCCGATGAGCAAGTCGCGGCGATTTTTGCGGCGGTTTTTCACGCCGCAAATCACAAGGGCCTGCGCGACAGCAAAAACCCCAAAGCGGTGTCCATTGACTGGATCCTTCTTAAACAATATTGCCAACGGATGTTTGGCATTATTCCCAAGAAGGTCGAGCAAGTTTTGAATATGATGGTCAAATTCAAGCTCGCCAAACTGGTCATGGGCAAACCCGCGGATGATCCCGAAGGCCCTGATGAAATTCAGAGAATAACTTTTTCGGATTTAAGTCCCATCGAGAACTTCGCCGACTTTTGGCAGTATTATTATTTTAAAAATGGGCGCAATGATTTGCTCCGGGTTGATGAGACTTTGAACACTTACCTGAACACCCTGGTGAAGCTTGCGGAGATTCTGATTCCCGACCGGTTGGGCGTTGTTAAAATCGAATTGAGCAAGGCCATCGATTTTGTAAAGGAACGGCTCGGCACGGCGCTGACACCGGATCATTTCGCCCGTCTCGAAGCCCGCGGGGTTTTCGCAAAACGATCGCTAGCAAGCGACGGTACTTTATGGCTTCACTTTGAGCCTAAAGAATTCCAAAACATTGCCAACAACTGGAGATTCATCAGGGAAGTCGATCGCTGGAACGAAAAAGGCTACGTGGATCCGGCTGAAGAAAAGTTGGCGCCGAGGCAGGTCAAGCCAGGCGATCTGGCCTGCCCGCAATGTTCGACCGCTGTTTCGTCCAATTCCAAATTTTGTCCTGAGTGCGGATTCAAGCTGGCGCAACCCGCTTGAAGTGAGCCACACCGTGGCTCACTTTCACCGATTGGCGGCGTCCAGAGAGTTGGCGGATATCTACTTATCAACATTATCCTCACGATTACCCTCAAGGTTTTCAATTCGGTCCTCAAGGCGGCGAAGTCGCCCTTCAAGCTTTTTCATTTCGCCCGTAAGGTCCCCGCCTTGTTGCTCTTCGCCGTCCTGCCGATGTCGAAATTCCTGCTTTTCTTCGTCTCTGTTCGGCAGTCTTTCATCGCCTGGCGCCAATGGTTTACGATCTTCCTGAGCTCCATCAGTCGGCTCAAGGTCAACGTTACAATCTCTGGCACTGGCTTCCTGCAGGTCGCCATCATGTTCCAGGGTCACTTTTGCGCTGAATGGCGCAATTGTTCTGTTGTCTTGTTCCCGTGTGTCCTCGTCCGTAATTACCAATGTTTTAACGTTATATCCCTTATCCATCCATTGCTTGATCTGGGGCAATGAGCGCATGGGAACAAGACCCGATTCCTGATCTTGGCAACGAGTATCCAGATAATCATTAATGAGTTCGCGGCCCGTTGGATCTTCTGAGGAAAAACTAGTTGTGAGCTTTTCATCGGCAATCTGAGGTCTTGCTAAACAGGGATGGATTCCGGTCATTGTTGCGCCCAACGAACAAGCCACCAGCGTTTTCTTCATCGTTTTTTTCATCTCAATCATGTTTTTAGTTCGATTTCTCATAGCAGTCTGCTCCTTTTGTGTGAGACCTCTCATACATCGTGCAACTGACAGAATGTCCCCAAAAAATTACCTTTGAAAAAATTAGAAGATCGGCTGAGTCGAAGGGACAAGAATGCCCCTGCGTTTCTTGCTTAGTTTTGTCGCGACGCCGGAATCGGGAATGTTACTGGGACAAATTCGACGGGAAATCCCCTGAATTCCAATCAGGCGACTTTTACTGTAAGTTCGAGCGTCAGCGGTGTCCCTGCGAAGTCGAACCTCCTCAACACCATGGGCCGCCTTTTCTCATTCGTCGATTTTGGAGGATTGGTCAGAAGATGATGTTCACAAAGCCTATAGATCTGCAGGTCGTCGAATGGCGAGATAGGGGTTCTTTTTTCAAATGGCGGGATTTTCAAATTTTTTATAGAGACGAAGGAAAGGGTCCCCCTCTTCTGCTTCTTCATGGGTTTCCGACCAGCTCGTGGGATTGGCGAAAACTTTGGCCGACCTGGGCTCGCTCATTTCGCGTGATGGCTGTAGACTTTCTGGGATTTGGATTTTCAAATAAGCCTCGGTTCCATCCCTATTCTTTGATCGAACAAGCTGATCTCATCGAGTATTTTGTGCGAGTTCATGGAGTTCCTGAGATCCGAATCCTCGCGCACGACTACGGAGTCTCGGTGGCGCAAGAGCTTATGGCCCGCGCCTATGAGTCTGGTCGTTTAAAGTTTAAGATCAACTCCGTGGTCTTCTTGAACGGCGGGCTCTTTCCGGAGTGTCATCGACCCTTTATGGTGCAAAAGTTGTTGGCCTCACCGATGGGGCCGTTCCTCTCGCCACTCATCACCGAATCGCTATTCTTGCGAAGCTTACGAGCCACTTTTGCAATTCATCACGGTCTCCAGGACGGCGATCTCAAGGGGTATTGGCAGATTTTGAACGTTGATGATGGAAGGCGGGTTCTTCATCGACTGATTGGTTATCTTCAGGAACGGTGGCGCCATCGCGAGCGTTGGGTTGGGGCGATGCAAACCCCACTCATTCCCAAGCTGTTCATTGTCGGCGGTGAGGATTCTATTTCCGGAAGCCAAATGGCAACTCGTTACCGGGAACTCGTGCCAAATCCAATCATCGAGCTTTTACCAAACGTGGGGCATTATCCTCAGCTGGAATCGCCGGAGCTGGTTAGCGCCGCACTCGCCCGCAATGGTTGGTGAGGCAAACGGGGCAACCGGCTGATCGCATCGATCAGAGCGTGGGCGGCGAAGCCGCCACGGGTGACTTAAAAAAAACGCCCACGAAGTGTCGTCCTTCACTTCGTGAGCTAAGGGGAATGAAACCTGTCTTGAATTTTTGAAAAGAACTGACCT
>PSRN01000241.1 GCA_003176075.1 Bdellovibrio sp. | reverse complement strand
GACCGCGTAAAATCCGCTCCCACAGCGAAAACGTCTGGATTTAAGTCGAGAAAAAGTGGGAAAACCCTGTTAAATTACGCGCTTTGGTTTGCAGCTGTTCAATTCCTCTGCAGTTGAGACTCAAAAAATGGCTATACCTATGCGTTATACTCATAAGATCGAACTAATGGAAGAAATGTGCCAACTCTTTTGGGTGAGCTGGAATTCTTGTACCAATGACAGCCTTTTCCTCTTTTCAAAGCCGGCCGCAAGAGAGTATTGTGGGCGGTCATGAAAATAAATGACTTCGTGATCAACATTGCCACCGTCAATGGAAGCGGCAGTCAGTCCGCCAACAATATTCTGCTGCGCACGCTCTTTCGCATGGGCATCCCGGTGGGTGGAAAGAACGTCTTTCCTTCCAATATCGCAGGATTGCCAACCTGGTTTTGGATTCGTGCCAATGCCGCGGGATTCACCGGCCGCAAGAGCACCGCTGACATTGTCGTCGCGTTGAATCCGCAAACCGCCCGCGACGACCTGCAACTCCTGAGTCCCGGCGGCTTTTTCTTCCATGGCCCGGGCCTCGCCCCTGGCACGGATGCGGGGCGAAGTGACGTCACCGCCGTCGAGGTTCCCTTCAAGGCGTTGGCTGACCAGGCCACGGATCAAATCAAGATTCGCCGATTGATCATCAACATGGTCTACGTCGGCGTCCTGGCAAAGCTTCTCGATTTAGATTTTGAGATTTTGTGCCAGTCATTAAGGGATCAATTCGGCGGCAAGACCAAAGTCATTGAGCCTAATTTAAAGGCCTTGGAGCTGGGAATCCAGTTTGCCAACGACACAATTGCCAAGGACAAGCTGAGCGGTCTTGAGTTTCCATTCAAAGCTGAAAAGGGCCCGGTTCCCAAGGGAAAAATCCTGATGGATGGGAATACCGCTGCCGCTCTGGGTGCCCTGTGGGGAGGTTGCAGTTTTGTATCGTGGTATCCGATTACGCCGAGCACTTCACTGGTCGAGGCGATACATCGTTATGGCAGCGATCTCCGTAAGGACGACAAGGGTAAGAACACCCTGGCTGTGCTGCAGGCCGAGGACGAACTGGCCGCGATCGCCATGGTGTTGGGTGCGGGCTGGGCGGGGGCGCGGGCGATGACCGCGACTTCGGGGCCGGGATTGAGTTTGATGGCGGAAGCCGCTGGATATGCCTCCTATGCGGAAATCCCCAGTGTCATTTGGAATGTTCAGCGGGTGGGACCGTCAACGGGCCTACCGACGCGCACCATGCAGGGGGATGTGCTGGCTTCGTCGCGCCTTTCCCACGGCGACAAGAAACATCCCCTTCTGATTCCAGGCAACCTGGCGGAGTGTTTTGAATTTGGACAGACGGCCTTTGATCTCGCCGAACGGTTGCAACTGCTGGTGATTGTGTTGAGTGATTTGGATCTCGGAATGAATCTTTATATTGATGAGGAGTTCGATCTGGAAAAACCACGCCCCTATGACCGGGGAAAGGTTCTTAGCGCTTCGGACCTCGAGAAGCGACAGATCTTTGAGCGCTATCGGGACGTGGACGGCGACGGCATTCCCTACCGCACATTGATTGGCAATGAGCATCGACTGGCGCCTTACTTCACGCGCGGGTCTGGACACAACGCCAAGGCCCATTACACGGAAAGTTCCAGCGAATACGAAGAGAACATGAAACGTCTGGAGCGCAAGTGGGAGTCGGCCAGAAAATTGATGCCGGCGCCGGTGATTCGCCTTCAGCACCTCCGCAGTGCCACGGGCAGCGTGGGCGGCGAAGGCGCCACGGGCATTATCTTTTACGGCAGTACCCTGGCGGTGATGAATGAGGTGGAAGCCGAACTGAAAAAGCAAAACCAGTCGTTGGATTCTCTGCGCCTTCGCGGTTACCCCTTCAGTGATGAAGTCGTGGCTTTTATCCGCGACCACCAGCGAGTCATTGTCATTGAACAAAATCGGGACGCGCAGATGAAGTCCCTATTGGCCGCGGATCATCCTGAGATCGCGCCGAAACTGAGTTCGTTGCTGCATTTTGATGGGACACCCATCACGTCTGACGTGATCCTGCAAAAGCTCAACCCCTATCTGGAACAGGAGAGCCGTCGTGGCTGAACAAAATCGACTGGGACTTGAAAAGCGCGCCTACGGCGGTTCCCCGTCAACCCTCTGCACCGGCTGCGGCCATGACTTGATTTCGAATCATGTGATCAGCGCTTGTTATAACGCCGACATCCCTCCCCATCGCGTGGCCAAAATGTCGGGGATTGGTTGCTCCTCGAAAATTCCGGCCTACTTTATGAGTGGATCTTTCGCCTTCAACTCAATGCATGGCCGCATGGCGCCGATTGCCACGGGCGCCGGCGTGGTTCAGCCGAGTCTTCGCTACCTGGGGGTGAGCGGCGACGGCGACACCGCGAGCATTGGTCTTGGCGGTTTTATCCATCTTTTGCGACGGAATCTGCCCATTTGTTACATCATCGCCGACAACGGCGTATATGGCCTCACCAAGGGACAATTTTCAGCGACCGCCGAGGCGAGTTCGGTTCTCCGCACTGGCGAGCACAACTTATTTGAATCGCTGGATATCTGTGCCCTTTCCGTGGAGGCCGGCGCAAGCTTTGTCGCCCGGGCTTTTGCCGGCGATGCCAAGCAAATGGTGCCAATGATTCAGGCCGGACTCTTTCATCAGGGAACCGCGGTGATCGATGTCATTTCACCATGTATTACGTTTAACAATCATGATGGCTCCACCAAGAGTTACAGTTACGTCAAAGAGCACGACGTCGTTCTGCAAGAACTGGGGCTGATCCTGGAAGGTACGACCCACCACATTGACTACCCCGAAGGAAGCACGGAAAGAGTCGACCTTCTCGATGGCCGCACTTTAACCCTGCGAAAGCTGGATTCACGCGCTCACAACGTGCGCGATCGCGAGGCCGCCCTTCGGCTTCTTCATGAGTCGCAGGAGGCCGGCGAGTTGCTGACCGGGCTGATCTACGTGAATGAAAAGAAACCGACGCTGCAGCAGAAATTGGCCTTGAGCGATCGGCCTTTGGCCAACTTGACGGAAGTCGAGTTGAGACCCCCCCGTGAGCAGATGAAAAAACTCCTGGCGCAGTTTCGTTAACACCGCGGCGCTCAGCGACAGGCTCTCGGCGCGCCTTCAGCGCCCGGCCCTCAGCGCCCGCCCGGGAGTTCAGCTTCTCGAACCTTGCAGCTGGTGAAGATCTTAATGCTCAGCACTTCACCGTCCCCTTGGACCTGCGGTGGATAATGGGGCTGCGATCGAAGCTCCACCTGATATTGAAAGTCCCGTCGCCAGCCCAGCTGACTCGGGAACCTGGCGTCCTTCAAACGAAAAACATGCAGGGAGTAAAGCCTGATCGGTTCACGAAGCGCAGGCGGCTCCTTCGTCACCTCGGCAGACGCCACGGGTGTTGACTCATGTTCCTTCACCTCGATGATCGGCACTGAGAAGGTATCCAGCAAGGTGTTTCCAAGGCCCGAGAGAATCAGCTCATTGGCGGCGCTGAGCGGAAGCCTTCCGGGCACCTTGGCCTGCCATTCAGCCAGGACTTGGGCGTCGCGGATGACCAATTGGTGGTCGATGATCTTCCTGTCATCTGTATAATAGGCTTCTATTTCAAGAGCCCCGTGGTCACAGCTGACCCGTGTCTCCCAATTAGCGAAACCGACATTCGCAGTGATCAAAAGACCCCAAAAAAGAACAAGCGAAAGTCTCTGCCGCACCCTTCCCCGCACAATGAACAAGGATTACCCGCTCGCTTGCTTCTTTGCAAGGAGAGGTCTCAAAGCCACCAATATTAGTATTAGCAAAGAACTCTGCGGGGGTGATGATGTTAGGATTCAAACGCTGTCAGGATTCTGACAGGCGAGTGACAATTTACCCTCTCAGGATCAAGGGCGGAAATTAAGCCTGGAAAGTCTGAGCACAGACCTTGCAGTAGTGTCTGTTATGAAAACAAATCGATTAATCCACATTATAGCAATGTTCAATTTGTGCGCTTCAATGTCCATCGCTGCGGGAACTCATACCGATGACAAATATGACGTACGCAGGTGCGGAGAAGATGGCAAGTACTGCAAGCTCGGGGATGGCGCAATAGTCAGGTCCTGGTTCACGCAACTCCTCAAGGGTAACACTGAAGAGGTACCTCCACGGGGTTGCTACTATTACAATGCCAAAACTTGCGACCTTTGTGTAAGGGGTCTTCAAGCGATTGGATACGGTGAAAAAGATAGAGATCTTTTATTTCGATTGGACGATCCAAAGGTTTGGGATGAAGGCCTTGTGAAAAATTTTGCAGGAATTGTCAAGACTGTCATAAGGCAGTCCCAAGATCGTAAGTGCCCGCCGGAGTCCAGAGAAGCAGCTCAGGCTTGCATAGACGATCTGAACCAAGCAGTCTGGCACCTGCCAAATAGTGAAATGAAAAGAACGATTTTTGAAATTGCGCCCGATGAAGTAACCGCAAAACCGTATCGTAGAGATTCAGGCACTCCTTACGGCTATCACTAAAAAGAATAGCGTCAGAGCTCATACCCATGGCCGTTTCATTTAGAGCCATTGAGTGAATCTTCAGTTCGAAACCGGTTTTTTGAACGTGCAGCATTTTATGGTGGAACCGCCCTCAGAATATTTCATTCGTTGCCGAGGTTTTCGGAGGACCTCGATTTTACATTAAAGCGTTCCGACAAAGCATTCAGTCTCACCCCTTATTTTAAAACGATCGAGCGGGAATTGGCCTCATTTGGTTTTGAAGCCAATGTCACGTCCATTGATAAAGAGCGGAAATCCGACATAGAATCCGCGTTTTTGAAAGCCGGTACCAAAATTCACTTCATGAAGATCAATGTCGGAAAAAATATTTTGGATCGCGTGCAGATCAATGAATTATTGCGGATCAAGTTTGAAGTGGACATCGACCCTGCGGTATCATTTGAAAGTGAAATCCAACCCCTCCTGAGGCCGGCGGCATTTCCGTTGAGGTATTGAAACCATCGAGCCTTTTCGCCGGAAAAATTCACGCATTGCTTTTCCGAAAATGGCGGGAAAGG
>PSRN01000132.1 GCA_003176075.1 Bdellovibrio sp. | reverse complement strand
TTCGCAACCGCCGTGGTCACCTTGGCGATATTCCGCACTTGCGCCGTGAGGTTGCCTGCGAGACCGTTCACGTTGTCAGTCAAGTCCTTCCACGTCCCGCTAACACCTTTAACGTCGGCTTGGCCACCCAGGCGGCCTTCCGTTCCGACTTCCTTCGCCACACGAGTCACCTCGGCGGCAAATGACGAGAGCTGATCCACCATCACGTTGATCGTATTTTTAAGTTCGTAAATTTCACCCTTGGCATCCACTGTAATTTTTTGTGACAAGTCGCCTTTGGCCACGGCAGTTGTCACTTTGGCGATATTTCGCACCTGATCCGTCAAGTTGCCAGCAAGAGAGTTGACGTTATCAACCAGATCGCGCCAAATACCTGAGGCTCCTTTAACGTCAGCTTGTCCGCCGAGTTTTCCCTCCGTACCGACCTCTTTTGCCACCCGAGTCACTTCGGATGCAAATGAGTTGAGCTGGTCCACCATTGTGTTCACCGTGAGACCAATCCTGTGGTACTCGCCTTTCAACGGCCGGCCATCAATTTCCATCGACATCTTCTGAGACAGGTCACCCTTTGCCACCGACGTGATAACGCGAGCAGCTTCCGTGGTCGGTTGGACAAGATCACCGATCAGGGCGTTCAGGGCCGTCACCGAGGTCGACCAACTCCCCTTGATGTTTCCAATCGACAACCGCTCGGTCATTTTTCCTTCAAGACCGACGATGTCCCGCACCCGCACGATCTCTTCAGCCATGTTTTGATTGAGTTCGATGATGTCGTTCAGAACCTCGCCGATTTCGGTGACGATTCCTTCCTGGCCGAGTGGCATACGAACGCTAAAATCACCGCCACGAACGGCCCGCACAACCGCCAGAAGCTGTCTGAGGTGGTCGCGCCCTATGGCGAAGGCGGGAGTAGGCGTAAAATCAAAGGGTGGTAGCCCGGGCATCTTGCCCTCTTGTTCTTTCCCATTTAACCGAACTTTGTTTGCCGTCTTTTGCGATGCCGTCGATTTCACCAATACCCCCAATCTGTTCTTAGGTCCAAGCGCTTCAGAGCCACCTCTTCAGGATCGGCTAATAATCATGGAGGAAACACTGGAAAAAGGTGGAAAAAACTCCACCAGGTTCTCCGGGATATCTAAATTTGAAGCGCGGACGCTTGGATCTTCGTACTGACCATGACTTGTGAGATCGCCTCAAACAGCTTTGACTTGCGAATAGGTTTGGTCAGAAAGAGATCAACATGATGCCCTCGCGCTTCGTGTTCTGTTTCCTTAAGCGCGTCGGCAGTGAGGATTATCACTTTGGTCGGTTCGTTGCCCTTTTCTGATTCGTATTCCTTCAGCTTGGTCACCAGCGTGAAGCCATCCATCACCGGCATCTGCAAGTCCGCGATCAGGACATCGGGTGGCTCGTGTTGGCAGAGGTCCAGAGCTTGCTGGCCATCAGCCGCAAACCGTGCTTTCCAGCTGGTTCCTTCCAAATAGGCTTGTATCAGGGACCTATTCCCTGGGTCGTCGTCAACGATCACAAGCGAAAGTGCCTTATGACTGGAAACAGTATTCACGGGCATGGATGAAGGTTCCACGGCCGTTTGAGGGCTGGAAATTTTGGTGTACCCTATGGCGAGCATAAACGACGTTGGAAGCGTTGGCAGATCGAGGCGAACGACACGGGGAATTTGCGCGAAGTGCTCCCTGAAATTTTCATCTGTGCAGGCGACCACGACTCGTTGTTGAGACACCAGCTTTGCAATCCTGTGATACATCGAGGCCCCTTTCCTCGCATCAATGATGACGGTCTGACAGGGATCAAGAATTCTTTGCAATTCATCGAACAGTCGAGGCGTCGGGCTGATGACGTTGAGTTCGAAATTGTGGAGCACGGTAAAATCCATCACTTGGCGATAGAAATTCGCGTCAGAACTCAGGATGAGGACCTTTCTACAAAGGGGCGCGGGCGGCACAAACTGAGCTTGCCAGCTTGTCGCCTCCTGGACCTTGAGAGGGAGTTGAACAGAGAAGATGGAGCCATGCTTTGGTTTTGAAGAAACTTTCACCGAGCCACCCAGTCGGGTGACAATGGCTTTCACAATACTAAGCCCAAGTCCGACTCCTCCTCTTGTGCGCGTGACCGTACTGTTGACCTGATAAAAAGCCTTAAAAATTTCCTGGTGCAGGTGCTCGGGTATTCCGTCTCCCGTGTCACTGACTGATATTTCGGCACGCACGATGTCTTTATTCGCGGCACCGGCGCGAAGCATACGAATCGCCAAAGCGACGTGACCCTCGTCGGTGTATTTGACCGAGTTGTTGACCAAGTTAATCAAAACTTGTCGTAAGCGCGCCGGGTCCGTGACAATGGCGCCTGGTAAATTGGCATCAATGGAAAAATAGAACTGAAGACCTTTTGCCAAGCAGGCTGGCGAAACCAAACGGCAAACTTCCTCCATGAACGGCAAGAGATCGACAACTTCGTTTTTGAGCTCAACCTCCTCCGAGTCAACTCGAGCCATTTCTAAAATGCCCTCGATCAGACAAAGCAAATGAGTGCCGGCCGCCCTTAGGTTTTCCAGATAACTTCGCTGCTTTTCGCTGACCGCCATTTCGTGCGCCAAATCGGACATTCCCAAAATCAAATTCAAAGGCGTGCGGATTTCATGACTCACATTTGCGAGAAAGCGACCTTTGGCCTGTGCCGCGGCCATGGCTTTTTGCCTTTCGATGTCTAAATCAATCGTTTTCCTGCGCACCAGTTCGCTGACACGGATGTTGCGGTTAATTAACGAAAATAACAAAAATGAAATCAATAGGGTTATCAAAAATCCACTTCCCAAAAGAACAAATGGCCAGAAGAATCTCAGCTGTGTCTGTTGGGTACCAAGAACATTTAGCCTTAAGGACTCCTCGCCCGAAACTTTAAGTTCGTATTCGCGGGAAATCTGACTGTTTCGCAGAAGATTGATATATCCAACGCTATCCAGATTATTCACTTCATACTTTCCGGCAATTCGGATGAAGTTCCAGTAGGTATCGTCGATGGTTTGATGGACAATGACCCTGAAGTCACGTTCCGCCAGGAAGTGTCCCTTCATCAGGCTCTTGGCTGCAGCAGAAAATATATAGAAGATTTTGGGATTTCTTCCAGATTGCCAAACGAGGCTGAAGATCGGTTTCCCGTCCCCGCTCCAGAAAACTGCTTTATGTTTACTGCCAGATGCCAGAATGCCGCCCATTACTTTTCGAAGTTCAATCGAATGCATTGGCGCCCCAACGGGGGGTCCGGGTACCGCGGCGGGCTTGTCCGATTCGACTCGAGAGGTTCGTTCAATGATCGGAAGGCGGTCAAAATCGTAGCCTTTCAAAGTGAATTGCGCAAAGTCGGAAAAGATGGACTTATTCAACATGTTCCGGATCATCTGATGATTCAGTGGATTTGGCGGCCCGTGAAACGCAAGCGCTTCTTCCAGGTTTTGTAAACGAATAGTTTGGTTGGCGATGAGCAAATCAAAATTGGATGTTAAATAGCCGGCATCCTCGTCAAATTCGCGCTTCAATCGATCTTTTTCTGAATTCATGGCAGAAATGAACAGAAAAATTGAAAGACAAGTGCCCAAGGTGAAGGTCATTGCCAGGTAAAAATAGTCCTTCAAATACCAGTCCTTCAAATTACGTGATGTTTCAAAACCAAACATATGGCACAGAATAGGGCATGAATTTTGGGTTCGTATCATTTGCATTATAAGAATTCTTCAAATGACTATTGAAATGTCGCAAACTGTCTCGTGCGACAATAGAGAAGGGAGGGTTTCAAATGAGAAATGGAGCAGATAATACCTTTGATGCATTTCTAAAAGGTTTCACATCAGTAGCTGGATTTTCCCCTGAGGTGTTTGGAGATCTCGGGCGAGATACCTCTGAGGAGGTGGCCTTGAGAATTCTGAATCAATTCCGGCTTTCATTAGAAGTCGGGATTGAAAGACTAGACCAAAGCCTGCAGCGGAAGGACGGCGACTTGGTTGCACAGGTGGCCCACAAGCTGGCGGGTTCCGCCGAACTCATAGGATTTCTGGGCCTTGGACAGAATTGCCGATCGGCGATGGCCAAGTTGAAACAGGGAGCCGCGTTTTCTCAACTCGAGAGCGGTATTCTCGCGATTCGAACGCAGTGTCAGGGGTTATTGAATTCTCTCCAAGAACACTGTCCAAACCTTAGTTCATTTATTTGAGGGCAACTTTATATCCCATGGAAAGAACAGTGCTGATTTCCACGTTCGAATCGGCAAGTTTCTTACGCAAATGGCTGATATGCGCATCGACGGTGCGATCAGTAATGTGAGTTGACGATCCCCAAACGTCGTCAATGATTTGAGCCCGGGAATAGACGTTGCCTGGGTGGCGTATCAGCAGTGCGATGATTTTGAATTCAATGGGGGTCAATTCAATTCTCTCACTCGAGCCTGAAATCTGCACCAGCATTTTCGCTGAATCAATATTGAGATCACCGAACTGAATACGGGAATCTTTGCTTTGGCGACTTCGGATGTACTTGAGTTTCGCATCCACACGAGCTCGCAGTTCAAGCGCCTCAAATGGCTTGCATATATAGTCTTCAATTCCAATACCAAAGGCTGTGACCTTGCTCATGACATCCGTGTCCGAGGTGACAACAAATACCGGAATGTCCGGAACCCCGTTTTGCAACTTCGCTTCTGACAAAAACCGGATCCCATTCCCGTCAGGTAGAGAAATATCAAGAATCAAAAGCGAAAAAAATTTGCCTTCCCTGTTCAGAACAGTTTTTGCTTCAGAAAGAGTCGAGCAAAATACGATCTCAAATCCGCGCAATGCACTCTCGATCAATATCTGGTAATCAGCGGCATCCTCGACGCAACAAATTCTTTCCATGGGATTCATGAAGGATAGCACGTGTTGCAAAGTCTTCAAACAAAATCAAAACGGAAGATAAACGGGAATCCGATGATAGGGGGTAAGAGAAGGGAGGGTCCCATGATGACAATTCAAGACCAAGAAAGTGACTTCGCCCCCTGGGGACTGGACATTCATCAACGTCCAATTCAAGTTCTTGTTGTTGAGGACGATCTCGCTTTTCTCCCCCTGTGGAAGAGTGTCGTTTTCGAGCTGTTTCCAAGATCCCGTCTGGATTGGGCCACCTCCGCGGAGCGCGCCGAAGCGATGATTCTTGAGCAGTATCGAATCCAGCAACCCTATGATCTGGTGGTCGCTGACATTTTTCTTGCAGGTGCGCGAACCGGAATAGAGCTGTGGAGAAGATTCAGCGAAGCCGCGAGCAGATTTGCTTTTGTCAGTGGGCTTTCCCCGGAAAAATTCAAGGCATTGATGTCCGATGAGCTTGACGTCCCGACATACCTCTCGAAACCGCTGAAAGCGAAAGACTGCAAAGAAGCACTTAGGGATTTGATTTAATTTGACCGGATTTGATTGAAAGGAGGTCTGTATGTTTGACAATACATTTGTCTCATTTATTGAAATTCCGTACCAACCCGCAACCGAGAGTTTCGCGCGGACGCGGCTAGATCTCCTGACGGAAACCGCTCCTTCGGACAGCGTCGCGAGTTGCCTGATTTCAAAGGATAGCAATGGATTTGTCGCGCAAATTCGTTTGCGATCGAGCGATTTGAGGATCAACATCGCACGAAAGTCCAGAAGCCCTTTTATGGCAATTGAGAGAGCGTTCAACGAGGCGAACATCGAAATTCAACGATGGAAATATCAGCGCGATTTTGACCAAGACCAACCCCATGCCGGAGGTTCGGCATGAAGAGTCTATTTGATAAGCTGCCGGAGCGAAAATGGGAGATCGATATCTCTCAACTGGCGGTTATGGCGGAATTTGCCAGAGGCCAAGACGAACTGGAGCTGGTAATGGCTGTCGTCAGGGCCTATCTTGAGGCCGGACCGGCGCTGGTGATGGCAATGAAGAACGCCATGGGCGAAGCTAATTTTGAGCAAATCAAGTTCGTTGCCCACCGCTTGAAAGCCAGTAGTTTCAATGTTGGCGCAACTAGATTGTCTGCCATGTGCGGTGAAATCGAAGAAGACGCCGGGCGCGGATCTTTGGACCGGACTAAGAACTCCTTCGCTGAATTTGCAAGCTGTTATGAAGCCAGCCAAAAGGATCTCGAGTTTTTGACGAAATTGGTTAAGAAAGGGATCCACGTTCTTGTTGTCGAGGATGATATGAGTTTGAGACCGATCTGGCAAAGTCTGTTTGATCGCTTCTTTCCGATCCATTCCATGGATTGGGTGATCAGTGGATCCGAGGCATTGAACAAGATTCGGCAGTGCTCCAACGTTGGGTTTCCATACAATTTGATCGTTACTGATATTTTTTTGGCTGGCGCGAAGACAGGTCTCGACGTTCTAGACCAAGTTCAGAAAACCACCAGCGGCCCCTTCGAGATGATCCTGACTTCTGGCGCCGATCGCGAAAAAGTCGTCGAATATACGAAGGCCTATCCGCGCCATCCCTGGATTCTCGGCAAGCCGCTGGTGCAAGCCGAATGTGAATCTGTTTTACAACATGCTCTTTCCAATCTCTCCCTGGACTGCGGAGGTGCCGACGGCACCGACTTGGAGATTCAAAATGGTTCATAAGGAGGTCGTTCTGGTGACCGGGTGCAATTCAGGCCTCGGTCTGGCTTTGGCCAATCATCTTTATCATTGCGAGAGGTACCGCACCGTGGTGACTGCCCGTGGACCCTCGTTCGACGAGCTGAAAGCGCGCTTCAAGGAATCGGAAGACTTTCACGTTCGGGAACTTGACGTCACGAATGATCAGCAAATCAGCTCTCTTGTAAATTCAATCTCAATTGAATGGGGCGGGGTGGACATACTGATTAATAACGCCGGCGTTTGCTATCGTGGAGTCGTTGAACACATGGACGAAGAGTCCGAACTGATGCAAATAAGAACGAATTATCTCGGCCCGTTGTCGCTCATTCGCATGGTCCTGCCGGCGATGAGGGAGAAGCGGGCGGGCAAGATCGTCAATGTGTCCTCGGTGAGTGGTATGATGGCGATGCCAACGATGGCGTCATACAGCGCTTCCAAATTCGCTCTTGAAGGAGCGACCGAAGCCCTTTGGTACGAAACCAGACCCTTTGGCATTAGTGTTTGCCTGGTTCAGCCGGGATTCATACATTCCGATTCATTTCGCAAGGTGCGTCTGTCGAACAAAGCATTATTTAGCCGCAGGCTTTCCGGGCCTCATTCTGAATTCTACGCTGACCTGACGCCCTTTATTGAGCGGCTGATGCACGTCTCAAACTCGACTCCAGAAGCGATCGCGGCTAAGATTGTTCGGCTCATCGGGTCCTCGAATCCGCCATTGCGAACTCCGGTCACCCGCGATGCTCTTCTCTTCACTTGGCTGCGCCGCTACCTGCCTCGCAATCTATTTCATCAATTGATGTTCAAACTTCTACCTGGGTCAGGTCACTGGGGGGTTCGCCATGAAAATCCTTCTCATCGATGACTGTCGCGATATGGGTGAGCTGGTTAAGAGGGGCCTTGAACCTCACGAGGTGAACCAGGCTTTGTCGCTTCACGACGCCAGACTCGAAATTAACGCTGGCACCTTCGACGTCGCACTGATCGACGTGAATCTTCCGGATGGCAGCGGTCTCGATTTTTGCATCGAAATCGCCAAGAACCCACTTTATGGGCATATGGTGAAACTGATGCTCACCGGTGACATCCATCCTTCAACAGTGGTCTCCGCACTCAGCTGCGGCGCCGAGGACTTCATTCGGAAACCGTTTCTAATGGAAGAGCTCAAGGCGCGCGTCGATTTGCGATTGAAAGGTCACAAATTGTCTCAAACTACGTCCGTGGCCTTTAATCAGTTTGAATTCGACTATAAATTTCAGAGCTGCTTTCGAGTGAGCACAACGGGCAAAACCGACCTGGCACTCACCCCGACAGAATTTCGAATCTTTCTCACTCTCATTCGTCAGGCCAATAACCCTGTCTCCCGTCGAGAATTACTTTCTTCAATATGGAAATCCCACGGTGTTCATATCGAGTCCAAGAGTATAGATTCACACATAGCGCATCTCCGCAGGAAGGTCGGCGAGGAAGGAAAAAACATCGTGACTGTTTACGGCAGCGGATATGCTTACGTTACCAGTCCTCAAATCGATTGACCACAATATTGACGAGAATGAATGATTAATAAATGAGGTGCTGTTTCCAACTTGAGTAAAGAGAGGTCGTCATGAAAAGGATTGTCCACATACCCAAAGGCTGGTGGACGAGCCTTTCAGTCTCCCACAAGCTCTACGCCGTTGTCGGAATCATGGCACTCCTCATTGCCACCGAACTTTTTACGTTATTGTTCGCAATGAATACGCTGTCCGCGGTCCGGGCCCTCGTCGCGGGTGAAGGCACTTGGTCAAAAGCGCAAAAGGATGCGGTCCATGAACTCCTAAGCTACGCCGTTACGGGCGACGAAAAACACTACTTCGCGATGCAAGAGCACCTTCAGATTCCGCTCGGAGATCACAACGCCCGGATGGGGATGCCAAGAGCGGGGGAGAATCCAGAGCCAGTCATCCAGGGATTCTTGCAGGGGAAACTTCATCGGGACGACATTATGCCGGTGATCGGTCTATTGCGTCGATTTCATAATGTTGACTACATTGAACGGGCAATTACCGAATGGGTGCGCGCGGATGAATGGATATTTCGATTGATCAACACCGCGGCGGAACTTCATGGCGTAATTGCCGCCAGCGGGCAGGACGGGGATCGCGACAAAGTTCAAAGTCTTCTGTTGAAGATTTCAGGCATTAACGACCGTCTCACTGAGATTGAAAATAGGTTTTCTTATATTCTCGGTGAGGCCTCAAGATGGCTCGAGCAATTGCTCATGGTGACGCTGATTACACTCGTCGCAACGGTCGAGAGTACGGGTCTCATGTTGACTTTCTTTCTTAGCAGAGCTCTCAAAAGGTCGTTGAACGAACTTCACGATTTCGCAAACAGGGTTGGAGATGGCGATCTCAATCGAGTTTTGCCGGTACGTTCGCGCGATGAGCTGGGAATGCTTGCCGAAGCTCTCAATAAAATGGCAACCAACCTCAAAGAAACGGTCAGTGAACGCAGATTGGCTGAGCGATCCAATGAAATAAAGAATTTGTTTTTAGCCAATATGAGTCATGAGATTCGCACGCCGCTGAATTCAATTCTGGGATTTGCCGATTTGCTGAAAGATCCTGCAGTCACTGAAGTGGAGCGTCGCAACTATCTTAATATTATTGAGCGCACGGGCGCGAACGTCGCCGCCATTATCAATGACATTCTGGATATTTCAAAGGTCGAAGCCGGCAAACTGGAAATTGAGAAATCGGTTTGTCCACTGGATCAAATTCTCTCGGACCTTGAGTCCATCATGGCGTTGCGCTGCCAAGAAAAAGGGATTTATCTGCAGATCGAGGGTAAGGACCTTCCCCAGAGTATCACTACGGACGCCACCCGCTTCAAACAGATTTTGCTCAATATCGTTGGCAATGCAGTCAAATTTACTGAGAAAGGGGGAGTCTCCGTAAAGTTTGAAACTCAAGACCAACGATTGATCTGCACAGTCAAGGATACGGGTCTTGGCATCGAGTCCAAATCAATGGACAAACTCTTTCAGCCATTCTCCCAGCTTGATCTGTCCACCAGCAAAAAATACGGTGGAACGGGTCTCGGTTTGACCCTGTCCAGGCGTTTGGCCCAGTTTCTTGGTGGCGACGTCGTTCTTGAAAATAGCGAGCCAGGGAAAGGCAGTACCTTTGTCATTTCAATTGCCCTGGAAGAGCCCCAACAATCTCCGGCCCGGTCGCAACCGACACTGCCGAAGGACGCAAAAATACTAAGCGGTAAAAGAATTCTTCTGGTCGAGGACTCTGCCGACAACCAGATTCTTGCTCGTCAATATCTGTCTCGGGCCGGCGCTGAGGTCGACGTCGTTAATCATGGGTTGGAAGCCATCGAACGTGCCAAGAAAGTGAAGTATGATCTTGTGCTCATGGATATTCAGATGCCGGTCATGGATGGATATACGGCGACCCAGCACCTTAGAAGGATGGGCGTTCTGACCCCAATCATCGCGTTGACGGCCCACGCGATGAAGGAAGATTTGCAAAAGTGTCTAAATGCTGGATGCAACAGTTATCTGAGTAAACCTTATCGGCGGGACGGTTTAATCGCTATC
>PSRN01000143.1 GCA_003176075.1 Bdellovibrio sp. | reverse complement strand
TTCCGCATTTTTCGCACGACCGATTTCGTCGACGGCAATTCCGAATTTGTCATGTTCCTCGTCATCGAATAAGACCAGTGACATATGTTCCATGAAATTGAGCATTACTATGGGTCCCATGTTCATCTTTTGAATAGTCCGCTTCTGCATGGACTTCTCGCGGATCTCTGCGCCAGCGAAACGGTTCAACCGCGAATCAATCAGTTGGTCACGGATCTCTACGAGCGGCTTCTCGATTACGTCGTGGACCGCGAGTTCAGCGTCGGACCCTTCAGCAGCTCCACCCGAATGACCGAGCGTCACCCCGAGGCCCGCGTCCTGGGGACCCGGGTCCTCCCGCAACAACGGGTGATATGCGTCGATGTGGCCCGGGCCGGAATCATTCCTTCGGCGGTCTGTTACACGAATCTGCACAAGTACCTGCAACCGGACTTGATCCGCCAAGACCATATTTTTTCATCGCGCACAACCGGCGTGGACGACGAGCACGTGGTCGGTTCTGAGATTTCAGCTTGCAAAATCGGCGGTCCGAAAGATGGAGCCCTGTTGTTGATCCCTGACCCCATGGGAGCCACCGGCAACACCGTGATGGCCACCCTTGAACATTACAAGCAGCATGTGAGTGGCAAATGGCAAAAGGTCCTCGCGCTTCACTTGATCGTCACGCCGGAATATTTGCGGGCCGTGCAAAAGGCCCATCCTGATTTGATCATCTACGCAATTCGCCTTGACCGTGGACTTTCCCCTCAGGCAGTTTTGAATACGACGCCGGGACTGCATTGGGATCAGGAGAAAGGTTTGAATGACGCTGATTACATTGTTCCCGGCGGCGGCGGGTTTGGCGAAATCATGAACAATTCTTTTTGTTAAAATTTTTGTTGAAATGGGGACTGACCAAATGAATGGACTGAAAATCTCGCCTTATATCAGTGCTGAACAAATCCAACAAAAGGTCTCCGAAATCGCGGCCCAGCTGTCGCAGGAGTTCCGGCAAGAAACCCTGGTCGCCATTTGCGTGTTGAAAGGCTCCATCATGTTCTATTCAGATTTGATCCGTCGGATTGATGGCGACGTCCAATGCGAATTTTTCGGCGTCGCCAGTTACCATGACGCCACCACCAGCTCGGGGGAAGTCAAAGTCACTCTTGATCTGACCCGCCCCATCGAAGGTCAACATGTCTTGCTGGTGGAGGATATCGTGGACACGGGCCTGACACTCAACTATTTGAAGGCGAATTTACTGGCGCGAAAGCCCAAGTCCCTCACCACCGTTGTCCTTCTCGAAAAACCTGAAGCCTTGAAAGTAAAATGTGACGTGGATCATGTGGGATTCAAGATCCGCAATGACTTCGTGGTTGGCTACGGACTGGACTACCAAGGCCTTTACCGAAACCTCCCTTACATTGCGCTAGTTCAGGATCTTCAATAGTTGTGCAATCGCGGCTCACTTGGGTTGTAGTAAGGGCCCTAACCTGGTTTGTAATTTCCTGGTTCGTGCTGCTGATGTGCGGCCCGCCCGCCGTCACCTGGGCAAAACCCGCCAACCTGACTTGGAAGCGCAGGCCGGCCCAGACGCAGAGCCCGCCTGAATTTCCAACCGAACCCTTTCTGCTCGGCCACCTGGAGACGCCCACCAACTCGACGCTGCCTCAAGGGCAATGGACCTTGGGCACTTGGACGCTCGGTTACGGGCTCACCGATCAACTGATGCTGGCCACCAGCCCCTGGCTGGCGGGCTATTACAACTTGGCCTCGCTCTTGATGCGCTTTCGACAACCCATCGACGTCCGGCGCTCGTGGGGTATTCAACTTGGATACTTCAAGAATTCCGATGCTTTAGGCCATGTTTACAAAATGGAAGCCGGGGGGCTTTGGCTGCTTTATCGATACCGGGTCAATGGCAATTATCGAGTTGTTTTCAGTTTCAATTATTATCGCTTTATGAATGACGATGTCCCCTTTTCCCTGCGCCGCTGGGACCTTGGCAATGTGGCTGAAAAGAATCAGCTGGCTCTCAGCACGCTCCATGAGGTGGTCGTCGACAAAAACATCCGATTCAACTTGGAGCTTGGTATTTTGGGCCTCAATTACCATTATCCCAACTATCATTTTGGCGCTTCGTCGGCTTTTCTGTGGGGCGATGGCTATTTTCAAATTGGCCTGTCGGCGACTGGATATATTTCCAATATTACGAAGTCAGCTTACAATCAGGTCTTTATGCAGTATTACAGCTCCACAGCCAGTGTGGACTTCCAGTCGGTGTACCAGAACTCGGTGGCCGTCCACCCTGAAATTCAGCTGCAGCAACAGTTTTAAAAAGAAAACGGCGAGGCAGAGTGAATACCACTGAGTTGTTTAACTTTTTTATGGTCTCCTTTTCAGCGATCTTTACGATTGTTAATCCCCTCGGCGCGGTGGGACCCTTCATTGGCATGACCGTGCAAGACAATGAGGCCAAGCGGGAATCATCCGCCCGCCGTGCTTGCTGGCTTGCCACCTCGGTCTTGTTCATGTGCGCCGCCCTCGGCGGATTTTTTTTCCAAATGTTCGGCATCACACTTCCCGCCTTGAAAATCGCGGGGGGGAGTCTTCTCTTTATTGTCGGCATGGATATGATCAATGCCCGTGAATCGCGGGCCCGGTCGACGGAAGAAGAAACCAAAGAAGGGGCTCACAAGGAAGATATCGCGGTTTTTCCCCTGGGAATTCCCCTTCTCTGCGGACCGGGCGCCATCGTGTCGATTTTCATGCTGGTCGACCAAGCCAAGAACATTGGAGAAACACTCTTAATTTATGTTTCAGTGGCCGCCACCATGGTCATTAGCTACCTGCTTCTGAGGCAAGCTTCCCGGGTGGCGAGAATTCTCGGTGCCACCGGAATCAACGTCATGTCACGACTGATGGGTCTGGTCCTTGCCGCGGTTGCCGTGCAATTCATAATGGCCGGCTTGCTCGATTCTTTGCCGGGATTGCGCGGCCTGCCGATGCGCTGACTGGCTGCGGAGGTGGTGCAGCCACCGACTTGGCGTCCCTTAAGGAAAATCTTGTTAAATCATCAAAAAGATCAACTTGCTGTTGCTTCGATCGACTTTTAAAAATGGGTTCTTCATGTTCGGTTTCCAATGCAATAGCAAGAGGGGGGGTTGGGGCCGAGTTCAGTGGATTTTCCAACTCGTATCTTCAACCAGTCATCCGGGCAGGCGCCGCTGAGTTACGGCGCCGCGGTCTTTTTTGATTTAGAACGCCCAATACGGACCAGTCCCCAGCGTTGAGCTTCGGCCTTCAAAGCCAACGTAAATGGTGCGCCCAAAGAAAAACGGAAGTCCCCACGTAAAACCCGGGGCTCCTCCGGCGAAAGAGGTGGAATCCAGGCCAAAGTCGTTGGCGACCAAATAGCCGTTACTCAAAATGGTGGTCGCATTGCCCACCTGAAAAGAAACAGTCTGGGATTTTCCATTGGCTCCCATAATCGTCGCCGACAGGGCGACGTCCGAGGCGGGGCAAAGCAGCCCACTTGCCGATGTGTTGGCGGGACAAACCGGGACATTGGCAATCGCACCGAAGCTGTAACCATTGGTGCCGCTATCGATCGTCGATTGGGTTTGATTTTGGCCGTTGAAATTCGTGGTGATGTTGCCGGAGGCGTCGGCCTGGTACATATTCGCGCCGCTGGAACCATTATTGCTGTTTGTGCCGATGCCAAGGATAAGGGTCCCTTGAATTGAAGTTTGCTGTGGCAGACCCACCGCGGGCAGCTGAACGATGACACCGTTGTTGTTTGAACTCAAATAGGACACGGGATTTGAAACTTGATAGGTGCTGTCAAGCGCGGCTCCCGTGCAGCCCGTTGAGGAACAGAGAAAATAGAGACCGTTCGAACTGTCGGTGGTACAGCCAGAACCGCAGTCCTGAATAAATTGCCCGACTCCCAGGATGCCATTAAATCCCGCCTGGGCAGGACTGGTGTCGACGTCCGTGCAGGTGGAAGGAATGCCAGGAAAGGTGGAGTCAATAACCTGGATGGGGACATTGCTGGCGGTGGATCCACCGAGTTGAACGTCAGCCATCCTCACCGGTCCCCAGTCCGTTCCCACCACGAAGGGGGCGCACTCCGCCAACTGATTTCCCGAATTATCCACGACTTTCGGCAAGGTCAACGCCGCGACCTGCGATTGGAAAACCCGCAGCCCAAAACTGCCGGTATCGAGAAGCACGTTTGGAATGGTCGCACATTGGCTAGAGCCGGGCACGCAAATGGTGACGGTCACGCAGGGAATATTGATTTGGGTGGGGAAGCCGCAATTTCCCACCACGATGGGCAGCGTATTCTGCAATCCGGTTGGAGCGATGAACGTCGTGCCCGTCGTCGGAACAGCGTTTCCGATCACCACGGGCTGAAACGAGGAAACGGGCACCGTTGAATAGATCGATGGTCCGCAGTTCTGAAATATCAACAAGAAAGTCAGTGTCAGGAGCAGAATACGGGCTAAAGCTCTGGCCAGCTCTCCTTTGGAAATTGGTGGGCTGACCGACGCGTCTTTGGAAACTGATAGATTGGACGACTTGCCTCTAGAAACTGATGAATCGGGCAACTGACTTCTTGCTACGGACGACCGGCTCATTCCTGACCCCCCTGACTTTTTTGACTCCCGCGACAGTTCATTGGGCGCCTCCTGCACTGACTTGATATTTCGATCATAGAATGCTTTGACTGCGAAAATCGGCCCTTCACCCATCGACAATTGTCAAATGGGATCAAGAATTGTGACTTGGTAATCAGCTGTTTATCCTCTCACAAGCCAGGGTCTCACAAATTGACGGACGCCCGGCGAAGCCGAGGACCCCAAGGAACGGATTCCGGGCCGGGTCTCCCCCAAGCTTTGAAAAATTCCAATCTCAAACTGAGATGACAAGAGTTTTGACACCGCAATTCGGGCGTTGAAGCGAGAATCAAATTAATGGAAATTCGATGCATGAGCCGCTGGCGCCGTGATTTTGCCCGCGTGGGCTATTACATAATGATGTTTTTGACGACGTTTTTCACGCTGACGTTGACCTCTTGCCGATGCGATCGCCAGTCCGACGGCCCCCTATTTCTCAATAGCCGAACGCTTGACGGTCGTTCCATCGAATGGGGACCGGAAACAGAATTTCTGATCGTCAATTTTTGGGCGAGTTGGTGCGCTCCATGTGTTGCCGAAACACCTTCGTTGTTTCGTCTGGTCGCGGAGAACCACAATAGAATAAACCTCATTTCCATTTCAGAAGATGAAAGCGAGAAATCCCTCAGGAAGTTCTTGTCCCTTTACCCCAACTCTTCAGCCCCCGGAATTTTTTTGCTGTATGACCAGGATCGGAAACTGTCCGAATCAATGGACGTCCATCAATTTCCCGAGTCATTTATTTACAGCCGTGATCTCAAGTTACTGAAAAAAGTGGTGGGAGCGGTGGATTGGGCGCAGTTGGATTTCACGGGTCGATGAAAAATTGGACACACCTGCGTGCCACTAAACCGAATTCTCTAGGCGACACGTACTGCCTCCCGCATTATCTTGTCCTTCAGAAGAGGGTGGAGAGCTCTTTTAGTCCCAACATCAACTCTCGTTTGAAGTTTTTGTTCCAGAAACTTTTCAAGATCGTATAAGGTAAAGAAATCACAACCACTCGGTCCAAACTCGACAAAAATGTCAACGTCACTCGAACTGGTGGAGTCCCCACGTGCCACAGAGCCAAAAATGTAAACTTCCTGGACTCCAAACTTCCGAATTTCAGTTTCGTTGTCTTTCACCACTCTGACGACGTCTTGCAGAGTCAATTTCATAGGTTCACCTCTTCCAACAATTGGGTACCTAGAGGGTATAATCTAGTCTCGGATGACCGTACTCCAGAATTCCGAAAAAATCGAATATAGAGTCCCTCACTCCTCAGCGCACACCCACTCTGCGGAACTTCTTGGGATCCGCCAGCTCGGCTTTCACCTGGTCGCCCTTGCTCACGGGGACCGATATAAGCGCCCCTTTCGGGAGGGCAATGCGGTTCTTTCGCGCCAGGGTCGTGATCTGCGGATTGAAGATTTGCGCCCGATTGTCGTCGCCGTCAAACCAACGAAGGACGTCGGAGTACTTGACGGCAAAAGGGAGGTTCACGTCGACGCTCGCCAGGGGTTGCGACCACATCACCTGACCAAAGTATTTCGGTGCATTTCTCTCAACTTCAAGAATAGCCAGGAAGCTGGCGAAAAAATTGCGGGAGGCAAAGCCCAGGCGCTTGCGCGCGTTGCGCGGAAACAGGTCGCCGAGTTCGCGCGACTTGTGGATTTTTGTCAATCGGAGAACTCCGGATGGACCGTGGTTCCAGCCGGTCACCGCCAAGGGCCAAGTGCCCAACATGTCAAAATTGGAGCGCAGGAGACGGGCAGCCAGGCGTGCGGCCTCCATCGGATGGTTTCTCTTATCAATCGCCTGGTTGATCATCATGTGAGGGCGACCCGTGTAGCGCATGATTTGCCACAGACCGCTCGCGCCGACTTTGGAGCGGGCCAGGACGTTGAATGAACTTTCGACAAAAGGAAGCCGAGTGAGTTCGATGGGCAGTCCGCTTTCACGAAAGATTTTCTCGAATTCTTCGAGATAACGGCCGGAAAAGAAGATCCCTTGAATCGCCCGGTCACGCTGCCCCAACTGAAAGCGCAGTCTGGATTTGTGTTGCGCATCCTTGAATTTCTTCTTGTCATCGATCTTGGCGAAATAATCCCAGATCTTCTTTTCTTGATCCGTCAAGCCGGTGGGATCTTCGGTTGTTGAAAGCTTTTTGAGCAAGGCAATGACTCTCTTCTTGGACTCCTTGACCTGTTTTGTCTTTATCCGCTCCTTTTGATAGACGTCGATGTCCCGTCTCATCATCACCGGACTGAAATCAAGAACTTCGTAAATGAGGTCCATGTATTCGGAGTCGTGGATAAGTCCCTGGTCGGTGGAGTACCTGGTGTAAATATCCACCCAGAAGGCGACGTTTTTTTCCAAACCCGCGGGGACCGCGAAAGCGGCGGGCGAATACCCAATCGCCTCATTCTGATTGGCGTAATCGGGCATGCGCCAGGGGCGGGCCGCCGTCAGGGACTCGTCACCCGCGATTTTTTCATGGGACACGGGCGTATCGGTGTCGGCCTCGTCCTCCGAGGCTTCGCCTTTGTCCTCGCCGTTGGCGGCCTCGGCCGGACCCTCGGCGTTCGCGGGCGACGCCTCGGTCTTCTCAGCTTTGACACCTGACTTGGTCTCTTGCTTCGACTCTGGCTGCTTTGCTTCCGGCTTGGTTTGGATCTTGACGGCTTCCAATTTGGCGGGCGGAGCCTTGCTGGCCTCGGGCTTTTGCT
>PSRN01000295.1 GCA_003176075.1 Bdellovibrio sp. | reverse complement strand
CTGTCCCCAAGTCCAGAAATAAAAAACTTTTTTCGGCGCTATTTTCGGTGCGATTTAATATCGGTCAACTCGGTTAGTATCGGGGGGAAACAGGGCCAATTTTTGCCCATCGGTCAAAAGTCTCGACATCTTTTATCGATAGGCACCCCTCCAAGAGGCAGCAAATTTGGCTTTTTGATTGCTCACAAAGAACCGCTTGGGAGGTCTTCATGTTCGCCGTGGTGCTTTTGCCCTTCACGCTGATCTCATTGAACTCGGTGACACTCGTCTCTTCTGTCAGCCGTGCCAATGCAAGCAATGCCGGTGCTAGCAAAGTCGAGGACTGTCATGACCGCAGCTATCACCAGGGAAAATTCACGGCCTGGCTGACTGATCTAAAATATGAGGCCCTTCGCCAAGGCATCTCACAGCAAACCTTGGATCTGGCCGCTCCTTACATGGTTTATGATCCTGGCATTATCAGGAAAGACAACAATCAAGGGATCTTCCAGAGCACCTTTTTGCAGTTTTCGGATCGCCTGGCGACCGAGGATCGACGAACAAAAGCCATCCTCCACGGGAAGAAATATCAGGTTCTTTTCAGCCGGATCGAACAGCGCCATGGCGTGCCGGCGCCGGTGCTTCTTTCGTTTTGGGCTCTCGAAAGTGATTTTCGGTCACAGGTCGGCAAAGATCACGTGTTGACCGCGACGACGACCCTGGCCTTTGATTGTCGACGGCCCGATTTTTTCCGCAAGGAACTCCTTTCGGCTCTGCGAATTCTCCAAAATGGCGATATTCCGCTGGAACAAATGGTCGGAGATTGGGCTGGCGAACTGGGAGGATTGCAATTCACTCCAACTGATTATTTGCTTTACGCCGTTGATTTTGATCAGGACGGTCGCCGCGATATTCTTCACAGTAAGACCGACATGCTTGCGACAGGCGCTAATTTTCTCGCGCACCTGGGGTGGCGTCGGGGTGAACCTTGGATACAAGAGGTCCGCCTGCCCGGCACTTTTGCTTGGGAAAAAACCGGCTTGGAAATTGAACAAACACGCACTGAATGGGTGAAAAGCGGCGTCCAATCCGTGGGCTCGGATTTGCCAGCCGACGACCTGCCTGCCTCTCTCTTCTTGCCCATGGGACACCTGGGGCCGGCGTTTCTACTTTATCATAACTTCAAGAATGCGTACTTGGGATGGAATTCGGCCATGATGTATTCACTGACCGCCGCTTATTTGGCAACGCGAATTGCCGGGGCTCCCGCGGTGACCGCGGATTCCGCCGCACTGGTCGTGCCCTTGCAGTCTGAGCAACTGAGGGAATTGCAAAGCCGGCTGGTGGCTGATGGCTTTCAAGTGAACGTGGACGGTAAGTTGGGACTTGAGACTCGTCGCTCGGTGAAAAAGGCCCAACTTAAGTACGGTCTGATTGCCGATGGGTATCCCACACTCGAACTGCTGGAGCGGTTGCCCGCAGTTCGTTGATTCTAAGTCAGCTGATTCTAAGCTGACTATTCTAAGCTGCTTATTCTAAGCCACTTTGTTCGCGGGACTGAGAAGACCTCGTGACTGCAGGGCTTTGAAACATTCCTTCCAAAAAACCTCTTTGATCTTTTGCTCGGCAGGACCCATTTTGATTTTCGGAAAGGTTTCCTTGGATGCGCAGGCGACAAACTCAGCCTCGCCACCGGCGCGCACGACTTTCATCATCAAGCCAAAGTACACGTCATTCAAACCCTTGGGATCGACGAGCATTTTTCTTAAACCTTGCTCTGGGGTTTGCGTTAGAAAGTCGTATAAGCTTTTGAAGTCGTAGTTAGCCACAGTTTCCTCCCTTTTACTTCTCCACATCGATCCGTTTGCGGAAAAGAATGAGTCGAGGTCGGTGATTCAAGACCAAAGGCGGGAATCTCAACCTCGAGCGTGGGCGGCGACGCCCGAGTCGGTGCCTCCGGCACCTCCGCAGACGCCACGGGTTGTATTTTACCGCAGCCGTGTCGCGCAATGATTCATGAATTCCATGCGCGTGTCGGTGCGATCCTTGAAATCGCCGCGCAGGTCGGAAGTCGTGGTGAAAGACGAGGAGTCCTGAACGCCGCGGGCGGCGACGCAATAGTGTTTGGCCGTGATATGGACGGCGATGTGCTTTGTGCCAAGGACGAACTGCAAACAATCGGCAATTTGTTTTGTCAAACGCTCCTGCACCTGGGGCCGGCGCGAAAAGAACTGCACAATGCGGTTGATCTTCGACAGCCCGATCACCTTTCGCTCGGGGATATAGGCGACGGTGGCGATGCCGTCGATGGTTTGAAAGTGGTGTTCGCAGACACTGAGAACCTGGATTTCCTGCACCAGCACCATTTGGTCATATTTCATTTCATTTTCGATCACCGCGATCTGCGGGAAAAAATCGTGGTTGAGGCCGCAGAACAGCTCATTGACCCACATGCGGGCGATGCGCTGGGGAGTTTCCTTCAAACTGTCGTTGCTCAGGTCAAGACCGAGGGTCTTCATGATCTCGGTCACTTGCGAAGTGATCTTCTCGATCTTTTCCCGGTCCGTCAGGGAGCTTCCGAACGTGGGCGTGGGTTGAACGTGAGCTAAGATCTCGTCGGCGGTGTACTCATTTTTCATTCCAGGCACCTTAGCGTTGATTTCGCTCCCTGGCAATGCGTAGCACCGCCTGGTTTCCAGATTCTAGTGCGCCTTCCAGGCTTCCCCGCCACTTTTCACTGGTGTGCTCGCCGGCCCATTGCCAATTCACTTGATCACTTTTCCAACGGAAAGTCTGCAGGCCGCTCCAGGGGGCGGAGATTGACCCTTGAGCCAGGGGGCGCAGGCCCCAATTCATCACTTCCTGGTCCATGAGCTCGGCCTCGCGCGCGGCTGGAAATATTTTCGCCAGTTCCTTTTGACAATCAGTCAGGCTTTCAGGGCCGGCTTGTTTCGCCCCCTCACCGCCCCATTGCAAGGTCAACAGCCCGCGCCGGAGTGGCGCCAGTGTATTGAGCTGGAAGCTGCTCTCCCACAGCGTTTGGCCCGGCGCCAAGAGATGAAGCTCACCTTCCCTCAGGGGTTTGGCCCAAAAGCGTTGCTTGTAACTGAGAAGGAGGCGGGAGTGATTCCCCATGCGAAAGGGGTCCGTTTGATCCCAGGGCCCAGCGAGGTTTTCGATCCCGTCGATCCCTTTAAGGACGGCCAGGGGGACGGCGCAGATCACCGCCTTGGCGAGAACGCGCTCCTCACCGTTGGGAGTTGCAAAGACCAGTTCGTAACCCTGGGGGCGTAAACGGAGAGCTTTCCACTCGTGGCGAAAAGCAAACAAGAGGTCCGACTGATAGCCGCTGACCCTTTCAAAGAGGGCTTGCGCGAGCAGTCCGGTGCCGTTGGCGAGGCGGTGGCGCGGAGCCGAACCCAAGGGACCTTTTCTCATTTCCATTTGCCAGTGCGCGGCCGAGATTTGGTCAGGCTCAAGACCAAACCGCTGCCGGCACCATTCGGCCATCAGTTCGCGCAAAAGCTCGTCGGACGTGGCCGAGTTCATCCATTGATCGAAGGGCATTTCGGGCAGGAGTCCCTGGTTCGCGTCTTTGCTGTGTTGCAGTTTGCGCAGTTCAATGTTCAGCTTGTCCAAGGGCACCAGTTGATTTTTGGCGCGGAAAAATTTCTTTGGTTTTTCTTCCCGAATCTCGAGACGAAGGTCTTTGGCCAATTCAAGAACGGACTTGTGCTCGGAGGAAAAAAACTCGGCCCCCAATTCAGCGACGGACTGATCAGGCAGAAAGTCTGGCAAATGGTACAAGCGGCCTCCGGGGCGCGCTGTGGCTTCGAAAACTTGAAAGGGAATTTGCCTTCTCTTGAGATGGTAGGCGGCCGACAGGCCGGCAAGGCCGGCGCCCAAGATTGTCACGCGTTCGGAATCATCACGCGATTCGCCGAGGAACACGCGGTCCAAGCTGCGGCAGGCGGGAATCGCCAGCGTGGGCGGCAAAGCCGCCACGTGTGTTAGAAAAGCTGTGCTTTGACCCATAAATTGTCGACGGGTGAATGATCGACGTGTCGATTTTGTCATATCGATTTTGTCATACGCAGAGTTGAGGGCCTTTCCAAATTGAAATCGTGACGCGAACAGACGGTTATCCTCTGTGCGGGAGATTTGAGGTTACATTATTATTCATGACCGTCCAGGAACTTTTGCGACAAATTCTTCTTTCGCGTCCTCTCATGCGCGTCGCTCTTGTGGCTCTGTCGGCGGTGGCCACCTGCGCGGGCCTGGCGGCCGCCTTTTTTCAGAAGGGATTTGTCGACAGCGTGGGCGGCGAAGCCGCCACGGGTGTCATCTTGGGGGAGTCCGCCTTTCTGATGGGAATTGAACTCCATCCCCTGATATGGTTGATGCTGGGATTTTTGGCGTTGCTGTTGAGTCTGAGTCTGGCGCAAGCGGTGAACACGGTGGGTGCTTATGAGTCGGTGGTCATGCAACGGCGCCTCTCCGAACGCCTCTACCGGACCGTTCTTTCGCTGCAGTCATCCCAACTCAGATCCAAAACAGTGGGGGAAATCGTCGCCGTCTACACCACCGACATTCCCGGCTGCTGCATTTTTTTGGAACAGAGCCTGCCGCAAGGATTTTCAATTGTCTTTCCGATTCTTCTTTCACCTTTCGTTTTGATCTTTTATTTCCACCTTTCGGCGCGACTTGTGGTTCCGATCCTGGGCCTGCTGGTCCTTCTCAATTTCGGCTTGGCCTATCGCCAGAGCCATTTTTTCTACCTCTTCAAGCAACTGGCCGCCGACCGGGTCGGTTTGGTGAATGAATGGGCGCAGAATATCCGCTCGCTTCGCATCCTCAGTTGGGTGGAACCATTTGAAAAGAAAATCCGCAGGGTGCGCGAAGTGGAGACCGCCAATCGCGTGCGAATGCTCGCCAACGGCCAAACGATGAACGCGGTGGCGTCCAGCATGACCTTCATGTTGAACCTGATCTTCGTGGAATCCCTGGTGGCCGACCACCCCGACACCCTGACCCCGGGGACTCTGCTGGCTCTTCTTTGGGTGGTGGGAATTTTTTTGACCCGCCCATTCCGCCAGATGCCGTGGTTTTTCACCTTTGCCTTTGACGGCTGGACTTCCTTGAAGCGCCTGCAAGTCTACTTGGCGATGAAGCCCGGTTTTATCAAAGTTCAAAATGTTGACCGGCCCCGCGACGACTTGGCCTTGCAAGTGCGGGGCCTCCATTTGCGGGCCGGTCCACGCTCGTTGTTGAAAAATATCAGCTTTGACGTGCGGAAAGGCGAGTTTGTCGCCCTTGTGGGTGAGGTGGGCTCAGGCAAGACGCAGCTTCTCTTGTCACTTTTGGGCGAGTCGCCCGCTGAATTCGCGGCGTATTCGATTTCCAATCAAGGAGTCGAAACGATGGATGCCAGCGCGCTCCATCGGCATTTTAGTTTTGTGCCGCAGGAGGGGTTTGTCATCTCGGCGACCCTGCGGGAAAACGTGCTCTTTGAATATACTCCCCCCACGCTCACACCCGTGGCCGCCGACGCTGACGTCGAATCCGTCCTTAAGTCGTTGCGGCGTTGTGAGTTTGACCCGGACAAGGAACTGGCTTCACAGGGAATTGAAACAGAGATCGGTGAACGGGGGGTGAATCTGTCAGGCGGGCAGCGCCAGCGAATTTCCCTGGCCCGCCTTCATTATGATCCGTCGCCCATCCTCTTGTTTGACGATTGTTTCAGCGCTCTGGATGTGGATACCGAACGACGGCTGATCGAGCGCCTGTTTGAAGGCGATTGGAAGCAGGCCACGCGGATTTTGGCCACCCATCGGCTGACGGTTCTCGATCAAGTGGACCGGATCTTGTTTATGAAGGAGGGTCAGATTTTCGCCGAAGGGACGTGGAAGGAATTGCTGCAAACCTGCCCTGAGTTTATTGCATTCACCAAGACCATGAACGCCGAACCCCTGGCGCCCCGGCCGTCCGAAAGGGCTTATGCCGGGAAGTAATGCCGAACAGGTGAACGAGGGAGCTTACGATAAAAATATCGGCATCACCCTGTGGTTGGCCTACCGGCCCTATTTGATACCTTTGATCCTGACCTGTTTTGCCGGTTTTATGGGTCGTGTTTTCTTGTTGGCCAACGCCAACTTGGTTGGCCTTTGGGTGGATTCACTGTGCGGTCAGTACAGCTCCCACTGCTTGCCGCGGACGGGATGGACGGCCACCTGGACTTCGGCTGATTTTCTGATCTGGCTATGGATTTTTGTTTCTCTTGGTTTTTTTCTGAGCCTGTTCTTCCGGGTTTGTTTCTCGCGCCTGTCGGCGCTGGCGGTTTCCAGCATTCATGATGAGACGATTCTGCGAACCTCGAGATTTCCCATGAGTTACTTTGATCGTGTTCCTGTCGGCCGAATCGTCACTCGCTTTGCCAGTGACTATGGAAACGTCTTCCGCTTGTTCGGCGGGCCTTTGGCCGAGTTTCTTGCCATCCTTTCGGATCTTGTCACCATGATCCTTCTGACGAGTCTGGCGAGTTCTTATTTCCTGCCGCCGATTCTCCTGATCATCGCCTTTCATTTTGTGGTTTACCGCTTCAATCGCGAATTTCTAAAAATGAACCGGCGG
>PSRN01000246.1 GCA_003176075.1 Bdellovibrio sp. | reverse complement strand
TTGTAGTTAAGTTGGTTATAACGTCCGCCTGTCACGCGGAAGGCCGCGGGTTCAAGTCCCGTCAACCCCGCCAATTGAGACTCAGACGAACCGCTTTCCTCAAGGTGTGACACCTCTGAGCGGCGAGCCGTACCGGTCCCAATCCCACCAGCCCCTGAAACCAGTGCTCCCGAAAGATTTCCAGAAAAATTCATGTCCCGATGCGTTCCAGGCTCCGTGCCAACGGAGTAGGAGGCCGACCTGTGCCCAAAATCTGACTCGCGGCCACTTCTGGCTTCGACCTCTGGCCGCCGGTTCCCCAGATCCCGCCGCACCCAAAGTTCCAGTTTGTTGTCCTGGTGGACCACCGCCCGAGGGATTATGAGCTGGATAATTTCACGCTTTTTCAGGTCGTCCTGGCTGTCAAAATTCTTCAGGAGACCTTCCAAATGCCCGCGCATTTCCTTGTCTTTGCGATCATCTTTCAACTCGCGGAGTCGTTCTTCTTTGAACGCAAGCTCACGTTCGAGCAGCAAGAGTTCGGTCTGTGCCTTGTCGCGTTCTTCGGTGATCGTGCGGATCACGGTTTCGATCTTGTCGGCGGCCGTGAGCGCCGCTTGCCGGATGTAGTTGGAGAAGCCATCGATCACCTGGCGATTCTCGGCGATGCGTTTGCGTAATGTCGATACCTCTTCCTGGAGGAGCGGGACCCCCATGTCCGCCATGGAATTGGCTTCGGTGATCATTTTCTTAAGGGTGTCAGAATTGGTCAGGTATTCTTTGACCCGGCTGATGACGAGCTTTTCGATCTTGTCCTTGTCGAGGCGGAATTTCAGTTTGGGGCAATGATAATATTGATACTCTTCGTTTCGACCGTGCGCGCCCGCGCCACTGAACTTAGTGCCGCTTTCGTGGAACAAAATACCGCTGAGATAATAGACGGTGCCCCGGAGTCGGCAATTGAACTTGGCATTTTTCTCCAAGACCTTCTGGACCTCTTCAAAGAGTTCGACCGGAACAACCGGCCCGTGCGGGTATTCCCACCGGACAACACCTTTTTCATCCCGGAGCTTGGGAAACTGGTTCCAGGTGTCTTGAAAAAATGAGTAACCGCGAATCTTAGCGCTCGTTAGAAGCCGACGCAGATCAGCGTCTTGCATGGCCTCGCCCCCGACCTGCCGAGGTGGGATGATGTTGCCATCTTTGTCGACTTTTTCTTTGGTCATTCGGATCTTGGATTTGTAACGGCGTTCCTGGCAGTATTCGACCAGTTTCTTGATCGAGCCGAGTTCGACGAATTTCTTGAAGAGGTCGGTGACGATCTCCTGCTCCTTTTTGTTGATAATGTACATGCCGCGTTTGCCGGGATGGGGATCAAGCCCCAGGACTGGAACAGTCGCTGTGTCTTTGCCATTGTTGATCCGGGCCTCGCGTTGTTTCTTGGTGATTTTCTCTTCCAGTTCGAGGCTGTATTCTTCCGCGAGCATATTTTTGACGTTGAATCCGAGCCGGCTGCCGCGGTCCCGAAGGTCGATCTTACCGGACTCAAATTCGTGGACCTCGATTCCCTGTTCTTGCGCCTTCTTTACGAGGCCGAGGTTATAGATCATGTCGCGGGCGAGGCGGTCGACTTTTTCGAAGACCACGAAATCAATTGCGCGGGTCTCAATGGCGCGCTCGATTTCAATCAGGGCCATCCGTTTGTGAATCGCCTTGCCGCGTCCGCTGATGTCTTCCTCAAAAAATCGCGTGATCTCGTAACGCGAGCCGGACACCTCACTTTGATGCAGAGACCATCGTTCGAGCATGTGGCGCTGCTGCTCCAGCGATCCGTGTTGAACATTGGCCTGGTCCTTGGTGGAAACGCGCATGAGCGCCCAGCCGATTTTGAGTTTCGGAACCGTTTGAGTTTCTCGCATGGCTTAAGACCTCCTGCCTTTGGTTAACGAGTCAAACACCATCGATCGCAAAATTTTCTCCAACTCCGACTTTTGCCCGTTCGAAAACGGCACGGCTGTTTCGGCGATGTCGGAGCCGGTAAATTCGAGAATCGTCGGGCGGACTCGTTTCTTCACGTTTTTCTTCTTCCACCATTTTTTCTTGAAACGCGCGACGCACGTCTTGCATTGGCTGTGGCGGCCATTGAACCCGTCACGTTTCTTGTCGAAATCATCCCAAGGCTTAAAGTCGCCACAGCCTTTGCAGACACGGCCTTCGGCACTCGCGTTCTCGAACATAAATTAACTCCGCAATTGCGGGAGTCCAGGGAATATTGGGAAAGTCGAACAATTCAAACCGGATGTGCAGTTGCACATGGGATTTTAGGGGGTAGCAATGGACACATGCTCGTTAATCAAGGGTGAGTCGGTAACGCCCAAGTGGGCCCTTTTGTGAATTCACGCCGGTTCGTAAGTAAATACAAAGAGTTCTGTATCGTCTTGAAGTTTGAAATCAGCGATGTTCGCTGACCAGAATTCACGGTAACTTTCTTGAAAGCCCCTAGTGTCACTCTTAAATCCATAGCCATCAAGAAGTCGACCATCTGGGTTGCCAAAAGTGGTTAAGAAAGCGTCGACTAGCCTCGCCTTCGTATGAATTTTTCCAGACTCATCCGCAACTTCAAAAACTTGACCGATCGAATCGATTGTCTTTTGTACATGACCTGGCGCCAGCTTCTCGGTCCTTTCCTTTGGTTGACAGAAGGTGCAACGACGCTTTTTGACCCGCTCAATCTCGTCCATCGGTAAATACAATCCAATGTAGGCCATAGGATCTCCTGTCGAGTTTAGCTATTAGCACCTACTCGGCTCAAAAGCCACGGCGCCATTTCATCGAGCTTCTTCGAACTCCTTGATTTGAAATTCGGGATATGAGATTTGTCATTACCTAAAAGGTGAATCCGGTGAGAGTCCGGAACTGTCGCGCAACGGTAAGCAGCAATCGCTGACAAGTCCGAACCCAAATTAAATGGCAACCTTACGCGCCATAAGGAGACCACGATGCTTAAGATCTCATTTTTGTTCGCACTTCTGATTACCGATGGAATTGCCCGTTCGGAAGGCGTTCCAGTCGGTCAAAGCTGTTACCAAAGGATGTTTAAATATTGGATGAATGATTCAGCTTGTGTGGGCGTCGCTGCCTGTGCAAATCAGCAAGCAATTCTAAACTGCCGGACGGAGCGGCAAAAAAAGAGCTCTTATTGTATTCAGATATGCATGCTGCAAGAGAGTGGAACAGTTACCCAAACCTGTTTTGACGGGTGTATGGCGGAATGCGGTGACTAATTTCATATTTTTCTCTTTTCACGTCTTTGAGATTACGCGTGGATAGGCTAACCGAGTATTAAAATTTTGAGGAGAAAGAGACACATGTCTTCACCAATTAGAAAGATCAATCTTGATAGCATACCGTGGAAAAAATTTGCTTTAGAGGGGCCAGTCGAGCTTGAGTTTCGAGACCCAGGGCGGGCCGTAGGATCACTTAAAATTGGACTGCGAATCCAAAAAGTGCAGCCGGGAAAACAATCATCAAGGCTTCACCGGCATCTATATCAGGAGGAGATCCTGATCGTTATGTCAGGCGAGGGCTTCCTTCGACATGGAGAAGAAAAAGTTAAGGTAAAACCGGGTGACTGCATTTGTTATCATGCCGGGGACGAAAGTCCTCACACCTTCGTAGCCGAAGGCAAGGACCCGCTAGTAATCTATGCCTTTGGCGACCGTTGCAATCATGAGATTTGCCAATATCCTGAGGTTGGGCTTGCGTTTGTAGAAGGACTAAATCAAGAGGTCAAGATTGAAAACAAACCTCCCAAAACATTGATGGCGGAACTCGACCAATAAGAATATCGTTTTTTCGGACGATCCTTCAATTCGTGGTCGCATGAGTGATCAGCAATGAATGAGACGTTTCACTGACTTTCCGTGCTTTGGTCATTCGCTGGTTCATCATTGGAGGCGTCCCTCTTCACGTCCGGTTTTTTCGGCCTGATCACAAGCTCGAATCCCAAGTCAGATCTTCCTTCGGCTTTCGCCGCATTCGAATCACGCAGTAGCTGCCGAAGGAACCAGGTTTCATTGTAGAATTGTTCGATCAGGGCCGATAGGTCGCCATTGCTCAGATTGTCCGGTGATTTCTGAATCAGCCAGTTGACGAAATCCTTTCGCGAGATCTTGACTCCCTTCTTCTTCGCGTTGACTTGCTCCAGCCAGGCGTTGATCTTTTGCGAAGATTCCTCTTCAAGTGCGACATGCTCCACGCGCGGGCGGACTTTCTTTTCAGACTGATCTTCGTTCATCTTCGAATCCCTTTCATTCGCCGATTGGCGATTTGATGATAATTTTCGTCTCGTTCAATTCCAATAAACTGAAAGCCTTCAAACAGGGCGGCAACTCCGGTGGTACCGGAACCCATGAATGGATCGAGAACCGTGCCATTTTTGGGTGTTACCATTTTGCAAAGGTAGCGCATCAAGCGCAGAGGCTTCACAGTGGGATGAATGTTGTCTTCCCCACGTTCATGCTTGTCCGGCTTTTTGCAATAGAAGAATGGGGCCTCCGGCTTGAAGGTCTTGAAATACTGGGCGACGTCGGTTTCGCGTTCACTTTGGTCATTCATGACCTTGGCCGGGCATTCAATGTCATTTGACCGCGTCACAATAAGGTTTGCGGGAAACCGGCCGCCGGGATGTTGATGATAGATTGAATGCTGGCTGCGCTCGGAGGTATCCCAGAGGAATCCGCCATCGCGAAAGTCCAGATTTGTGGTGGACGGGATCTTACCACGAACCGGAATTCTCGACGCGTCGATGTTGATTCCTCCGGTTTCATATTTGAGAACATTGGCGGCGATGTTGTGTTCTGAAATCGGCTTTTGGATCATGATCCAATGTTCACTGGCGGGTTTAAGCGCGGTTCCCCAACCGTGCCATTTCTGTGAGATTTCCGACGTAGGTATTGTTACGGACTGATGGATGCTTCGAAATTCCACGCCGCCGATGCCGCCTGCGTTCTTGGGGTAGTGACCGACGACGGTCCGTTTTGACCAGTTCTCGCCTAGCTCATGCGAAGGCTTGATCAGCTTTTCAATCCATTCCGGCGGACGACCCAGGACCGTCTCTAGTTTTTCCCAGCGCTCTTTTGTCGGGATGTGCGGTTGGCCGGCAGGAGGGCGCGCCGTCCAATGGCAGGCCCCGCCTTTGACGCCAGCGATTTCATCAAGCTGTTTGTTGGTCAGATTCAATTCGTTCCGGCGCTTTCTGATCCAATCCGTGACCTGAAAGAGTTGGTCCGTGTCCGTGTACTTTGCTCGATCAATCGCCTTGTCGACGGCGACGCTTTTCGGGAAGCCACTGCCGAAAACGTGGGTGATGACGTCTTTGACTTCAAAACCGGCATCTTCGAGGGCGGCGCCGGTCCAATGAGAGGTCCTAGGGATCGCCCAAACAAATCCGTGTGCCCCGGGCTTTAGAAGGCGATGACACTCGGCCATGATCGCGGTCAGCCACTCGATCCATTCCCGCCGTCCCCCCTTGTCCTTATCCCAATCGAGTCCGAGGAGTCCGATCCCGGCGGGCGGGTCGGTCACCAGGGAATCCATGGAAGCTGACGGAAGTGATTTCAATATTTCGATCGAGTCACCGAGATAGGTCTGATAATTCACGATAAGTCCTTGGCGGTAGAAACTCCGTGGCTCTTGATGAATGGGATAAACGGGCAGGTCAGTCTCTTGACCAAGATCCGGCGTCTTCCAGAATGAACACGCGGTGGGATTTGATGTACTTGTTGCCCTCGATCGTATCAGGGACGACAATCGATCGAATTTTTGGCTTCGTCAGCGACGGGAGCAGGTCGCCATCCGAAAAAGGGGTTGCGGGCGTCGCTTCCTTCGACCCTTTCCCCTTGTGAGCAAGATACCCGATTAGGCCGCCCACGCCGGCACCGATGGCAAGGCCAATTGCCGTTCCCTGAGAATTTCTCGATTCGGCCTGGCCCACCATCCCGCCGGCCGCACCACCGATCGCGGCACCCAGTAAAGTGGATTTGGTTGTTGTCGCACATCCGTTCAGAAGTAAAAGGAGCGAGATTGCTCCTGCTTTCATTTTCATTTCCATACTGAGACATCCTTTCTTTTTTGGTTATTGAGGCTGCAGTATTAGGGGGAGGGAGCAAGGCAATGGGATGGGGATTTCTGAGGTGGAGAGGAAGGAAGTTAGATTCGGAGTAGGATAGGGGCGATGGGGACACAAGCGGACATAGGCCGCTTGGTCAGTCAATGATTTCGGATTTTTCAGCCGGCTTCGAGGCTATCGGAATGACAGGTCTTTTCCTAATATCGAGGAGTGCAAGAGTGCTACAGGCATATCGCGAATGTAGCGGGATAGTAGCGGTCATCTTACTCAGGAAGGTTCCGATATTGTGCCCCTTCCACTTTCCCTCAATGAAGGGAGCCATCCAACCTTTTTCGCGGAACTCCGGAAGTGTCACAAAGTTGTGCTTTTGATAGTCGCGCACCTGATACTTCTCAAAGGCTCGGCGGATGGAATTGACCATACCTTTCGATTTG
>PSRN01000224.1 GCA_003176075.1 Bdellovibrio sp. | reverse complement strand
CCTCCTCCATAAGTGATTTGCAACGACTGACCCCGCCGGATGGCCTGTGAAATCGCAATGAGTTTTTGATCCATCGATTTTCCCACCAAGTAGTTTTCCCACCGCAAAGATTTCTTCATCTTGGCGGCAATCTCGGTGATGTTTGCGTGCTCTCCGACTCGTCGAAAACATTCAAGCGCAATTTCCAAACAAGCTTTGGCATCATCAAGGGCACGATGGACTTTTCCTTGCGGCAAACGCAAAAAACCGAGCAACGTTTGCAAGCGATGGTTCGGGGCTTCGGGAATGAGAGCCCGCGCGAGAAGACTTGAGCAAAGAATGGGTCCGGTGGGCAGTGGAATCTGAGCTTGCTCCAATTCATAAACCAGAAAACCCAAGTCAAACGGGGCATGATGGGCGATCACCACAGCGTCGGCAAGAAATTCGCGAAAGCGTGGCAGCTGATCCAAAATCAGCGGGGCGTGCTCGACCATTTCGTTCGTGATCCCGTGAATTTTGATCACCTGCTCGGACATCGGCCGGGACAGCCGAAGCAGAGTTTGAAACTCATCGATTATTTTTCCGCCTTCCCACTTCACTGCCCCGATTTCCACGATTTCATGACCGATCGGATAGGCTCCCGATGTTTCGGTGTCAAAAGCGACAAGGCGGCAGTCTTTCCATTCAGCGTCAATCATGTGCGGCAATGCAAGATCTTGTACGTCATCTTCAGCGGAATTTCAAACGGGTTCTCAACGTAAACGCCGGCGTATCGCACTTGTGCTCCTACAGTCCGTTTACTTTTTTAATCATTGTTTCTTCTCAAACTCGGCATAGTATTTGGACTCGTTCAGTGCAACCCGATAAGACGCCAAAAATTCGGACCGGCCCGGAGCCGCCATAGGCCAGGCGCGATCAAGTAATGCAAAGGCTGTCTGTTTGCTCCCTGCGTAGACCAAATCGGTCAAAGCTTGAATCAGAGGCGGAGGTGGCCAGTTGGGAGTCTTTTTTCGTTGTAACAACCTTTTCCATGAAGCCACAGTGGCATCGAGTATTTGCCTGGAGGGCAAAGGCTTTCTCATAAACTCAGGGGCTACTGAGTACTGACCGTCCCCGTACTTCAAAATCACCTCGGCAATCGCGGAATGAGCGAAATCCGAAAAACGGTAAGCAAGAAAATCATCTCTCACTCGAATCTCAGGAATGCCGTCATGATCAAGATCGGCGATTTCAGGTTCAAAATTTCCTCCATCAATCTCGGCAATCTTTCGGAAGTCATTTCCTAAATCAAAGATAAGAAGCGATGTGCAACAATGTGCCCCTCCGGTCCACCTTCTTACCACAAGCTGGATTCCATGTCCGGTCAAATTTCCCAGCGTATATGTGCCCCGGTCGTCGCTTCCGAAAAAATAATGGTTGTCATCTCCTTCCTCATGAAAAACCGTGCGGTCATTTTTGAAAATGTCAAAGTGCTGACACATACGGGAATTCGCATAGGAAATTCGAATCAGGTAATCTCCTGATCTTTTCTCCTTCTTCTTTTCAAGATCTTTCGAACAAAATTCCGCGTCGGTGGATCCACTTTGTGGAATGGTTTGCGCTAAATTAAGAGTCTGAAATTGTAGCCAGAAGACAATGAACAGCACTATTTTTCTTCGCATTTTTGAAGAGCCTCATATGTTTCTCTGAACTTGTCCATAATACTTTTGGCTCGACCTTTTGTGGTTTTCGCAGTTCCTTTATACTTGCTCACCGTTTCCAACCAGGTTGCGTTATGACCGAGCTTGCTTGAAAGCAGGTTTCTCTTGTGGAACAACCATCGGACTCCGGCACAGATGTTGATATTGGGATCGTTCAACCCTTGTTTTGTAACAGTGATGAAATGATCTTTTAGTTCTCCGTGAGCATCACCCAGGATTTTGCGAGTATCATTGGTAATTTGCATTAGACCGCGAGCGCTGTTTGAGTTCTTTTTGTTGGCCAATTGATTTGGGTCAAAACTCGACTCGGTAGCGATAAGGGCTTTGACAAGATTTGGATCCAAAGGTGTATCGGGTCTGATAACATTATTCCAATATTGAACCCAGCCTGAAATAAGATCATCGTATTCGGCAGGGTTTTGCTCGGGGGAATATGCAAGGGGTGAGTTCTGACCCAATGTTCTCCGTAAGGGCAGACTCGCCAGGGATGAGCTGACGGCAAAGAGCTCTTTGGCTGAGACTCCGCTTTTTTCTTCGGGAAGCGATCTGTTTCCATTGGTCTTTTGAGCTTGCGTGGTCCTTTTGTTGTTTTATTCTTTCGCATAAATACCAGCCTTTAATATGTTTCTTCTTTAGCTGTCGATGTCCTTCAAAAACGATTCGACCACGCAGAGGAAATGTTAGTCGCGGCATGACCTCTCTATCTATGCGATTCATTAATACTCTTTTCCGCTCGAATTTTTTTCCATGCAAAAAGGGTAAGGTGCGGCAATGCAAGATCTTGTACGTCATCTTCAGCGGATATTCAAACGGGTTCTCAACGTTTTTCCGTCGGCTGAGCGGTCTGCGGCTCCCTGATCTGCTGGGGTTCCGCCCCTTGAGGGGACTCTACCGCTTGACGGGATTCTACCGCTTGTTGCGGCTCCGCCGGTTCTCGAGCCGCGCCCTTCTTCGGTCCCTTGGTCAGCTGACGAACGAAATTCTCATAGACATCCAACTCGGGTTCCGCGTCTCCGAACAAGCGCTCGAGTTTGCGCGGCTTGCTTCCGTCGGATTTGATTTCCTTTTGGTGGATGCGGATATGAACCATTCCCGCCGGGCGCTCGCTTTGTCCTTCGATAAAACCTTTTTTGGTTTGCACGTTGGTGGCGCCTTCCACCGTGTTGGTCGGATGTTCCATGGTGGAGGTCAGTCGGGCTCGCACCAGGTCCAGGCGGATGGTCGCGACTTTTTTCGCCAGCTCGGATTCACTGCCGGCAACACTTTCATTGAACAGGCGACTTTCAATGTTCAGGAGGGAGTCCGACAGACCCTGGGTCACCGACTGCAGCTGCCCCATGACGGTGACGAAATTTTCGCTGGGGTTCGCCGTGCCTGGTTTGAAGAGCTGAAAATCGGGAATATCGAATTCCAAGCCGTCCGGCGAAATCGACATATTCTTGGCGAAGTCCCCGACCTTGTCGGCCATGTAGGCGGCCACCACCTTTTCGCTGCCAAAATCAAAAAGGTTGGGAGTTTTGTCGACCGGTTCAAGAAAATTCTGAAAGGCTTTCAAGGGCTCATTGAGAAGATCCAGGAACAGCTTCTCCAGCGTGATCTCAACGCCAAAATTCTGAAAACTGTATTCAATGACCGAAGGAGTGGAAAAATAATCGGAGACCGCTTTCTTGGTGGAGGTCGACTGATTGAGAAGCCACATGACCAGGAAAAAGGCCATCATGGCGGTCATGAAGTCGGCGAGGGCCACTTTCCACGATCCGCCATGGTGCCCCGCCGAGACGTAAATCTTCTTGATGACAATCGTCTGTCCCTTTTTTTCAGCCGCCATGGCTCACCTATGCCGCCTTTTTGATTTCTTTCGTTGCTTTGTCGACCTCGTCGAAACTTGGACGTTCTTCGGGTTGGATCGAGCGACGGGCGTATTCAATGCATACAATTGGCGGAGCCCCGCGCTGCAGGGCCACCATCGCGGCCTTGATCGCCTGCAGGTAGCGGCCGTCCGATTCGATGTCGGCCGCGATTTTGCCCGCGGTGGGGCCGATCATCCCGTAAGCTCCAAACACCCCGATCATCGTTCCGACCAGAGCGGCGGCGACGAGTTTGCCGATGGTTTCAGTTCCCTCGGTCAAGTGCTCCATCGTCTTCACGATCCCCAAGACGGCGGCCACGATCCCGAGACCCGGAAAACCGTCGGCCACGTTTTGAACCGCGTGTTGCGCGAGGTGTTCCTCGCTGTGGATCGCTTTGATATCGCCGTCCAGCAGCTCATCAACATCAAAGGGTGAGAGATCGGCCGAGAGTGTGATCTTCATTGTATCACACAAGAAATGTACGGCGTGGTGATTGTGCATAAAGCTGGGGTAGGCTGAGAAAATTTCCGACTTATCCGGATTTTCAATGTGCTTTTCAACCGCCTGGGGACCATCTTTCCGGAAGAGTTGAAACAGTTGAAAGAGCATTTGCAGAAGTTCAACGTAATCCTGCTTTTGCGGCCCCTTGGCCGTCATGGATTTCAAACCCATCTTGATGCCCATTTTGATCGTCTTCATCGGGTTGGCGACAATGTAGGCTCCGAAGGCGGCCCCACCGATGATCATGACTTCAAAGGGCGCCGCGTGGATAATCACGGCGAGGTGGCCACCCTCAAGCAAGAAGGCGCCGAAGACCATCCCGAACACCACGAGTAAGCCGACAAAACCCATGCTGACTCCTTCATCTCACTCTTCGGCGCATCCGTGGAGCTTGTTGAGACAGATGTCTTGCCGTAATCGGATTTCTCGACCAAAATCGAGGTATGGCAATGTTCATGAATCGACTGTGGTCAGCACTGTGGCCAGCAATGAGACAATTTAGGGTGGTTCTGGCCGGTGCAGGTCTTGTCGGTGTAGGACTTGTTGGCTGGATCCTCACGTCGCAAGCCCAAACCAGCCGGGAAGACCCCTTGCAGATTTCGGCCCTTCTCAAACCGCACGCCCTGGAGTCGCGACAGATCGGCGAGATTGAGCTGCGGCTCAAGCTCCCCGAAGGCTACAAGGCCTACGAGGAACAATTTCATCTGGAGCTGGAGTCACCGACTTCTTTTAACCTCTCCCAGTTCAATATCCACCCCATGCATGAATTTTTCGATTCGGTCAGCCGGAAAACCCGTCGTGGCCTCATCGGCGAAGCCACTTTGAAAGCCCCCATTGAAGCGCCGGAGCAAATGCCGGCGTCGGGCACGCTGAAACTTCGATTGACCTACCAGGCCTGCACCAAGTCCTATTGCTTGTTTCCCATCACGCGTCCCATTGAGCTCAACTTTGAAGCCGCCGCGAGCGTGGGCGGCGCTGCCCAAGTCGGTGCCTCCCGCACCTCCGCAGACGCCACGGGTGGTGAAATCGCGAAGGGATCGGCATTTCCTTCCGAGGACGGCGGAGTGCTTGCGCAAAAACTTCATGACCTGTTCGCCCACGGGTTGATTTGGACTTTTCTTTCCGTTTTTGTCGCGGGGATTCTGACCAGCCTCACCCCGTGCGTCTTTCCGATGATTCCCATCACCGTCGCCGTCCTTTCCCACAACGCGCACCTGCGGACGCGATGGCAATCCCTCATCGTCACTCACGCCTACGTCTTCGGCTTGGCTCTGGTTTATGCCCTTTTGGGTCTGCTTGCCGCCAGCACCGGCACCTTGTTTGGCCGTTTCATGAACTCGCCGCTGGTCCTGGGGGTTGTGTGTTTGGTTTTTCTTGCCATGGCTTTGTCGATGCTGGGGCTCTATGAGCTCGAACCGCCACCGGCCGTGCAGAAATTTTTTGACCGCTACACTCATTATCATGGCCCATTGGGCGCTTTTCTCGCCGGCGGAGTTTCCGGCATCGTCGTCGGTCCCTGCGTGGGTCCCGTACTGGTCGCGATCCTTACTTACGTGGCGAGGTCGCAAAACCTGTGGCTTGGATTTTGGTTGCTCTTTGTTTTCGCGCTCGGCATGGGACAACTCTTTATTCTACTTGGACTTTCGACGGGACTGACCAAGAAACTTCCAAAGTCCGGGCCGTGGATGGACGGGGTAAAGAAAGGCGCCGGGATCTTAATGTTCGCGATGTTTTACTTTTATTTGAGCCAACTGATCCCGCCACGCTGGTTTGACGGCGCTCTCGGGGTCGGGTTTGTCATTTTGGGCAGCGCGGGCTTTGTTTTTGACGTCGACGTGAAGTCAACCTGGCATCGCATTCTGAAAGGGATCACTCAGGCCATGATCATCTTCGGCAGCTTGCTTACCGTCGCGGGCTTTCTCGATCTGCGCAAGGCCATCATGAGAACGCCGGAGGTCCACTTTCTCGAGGCGACCGGGACGAACGGGACAAACGGGGCTAACGAGGCAAATTCCACAAATTCCTCACTGACCGGGGAGAAACCGACAAGTACGGCTTCCTCCGCCTGGCGGGCCTATTCACCAGAACTCTTGCGAAAAGCGCAAGCTGAGAAAAAGCCGGTTCTCATTGATTTTTCAGCCGACTGGTGCGCCGCCTGCCATGAGCTGGATGAAAAAACCTTCACGGAACCCCAGGTTCGTAAAGCCTTGTCCAGGTTCCAACTCGTTAAATTTGATGCGACTGAGGACTCGCCTCAACTTGACGACCTACGCGCCCGCTTTGAGATTGTCGGCCTGCCGTGGATCGTCTTTGTTGACGAAAATGGAAAATGGATGAAGGAGTTGACATTGGCGGGATATGAAGCTGCGGCGGAGTTCATGCTGCGGTTGGAAAAGGTAAAAAAGAAACTTTCAATTCAAAATTAGAGCCGTTTCCAATGAAGATGGCCAGGTCCTAGAATGGGTGGCTGGCAGTCTGCCTGCCTGCCACCCATTGCATGGATGCATGATTCATACACCTTCAATGACACTACTTAGCCCTGGACTGGGGACTGTTCGATGCCTCTTCTTGCGCCTTGTTGAGCCCTTCGGGATTCAACTGCAGATTCAAAGGCATACCATTTTGCGATATCGGCAAAACGACCACGGAGTTTCCTTTCTTATCGGCAAATTCTCTCATCGCTTGGATGGCCAGGTACTGAAGATAAAGCGGATTAAGCGATTTGCCCATAGAATTGGCTTTTTCACTTTGTGCTCTCCCAAGGGCCGCTTCAATCTCAATTTGTTTTTGCGAAATTTCGAGCTCCGTTTGCTTTTGTTGCAATTCCTGTTGTTTCGCCAACTTCACCTCAACAGCATCGGCAATTCTCTGCGGATTCAAGAATTGACCCACCTGAATGTTGTCCAGGATGACGGGCATTCCTTCGAGCACTTTCTCCCTGACTTCCTTCTCGATCTTAGCTTGAATCGCTGGCGTATTCCTTTCCAGCTCCGAAAGGTCATTTCCAAACAAAGAATTTCTCACGATTGAACGCAGGGGTTCATGGACCCATCTTTTATACCAATTCAAGGAGTATTTTTCGACCAATTCCTGCACTCGATCAGGATCGGGGTGCATGATCACATGGACGCGAAATGGAATTTGGAGTTGATCTTTCGTTTGCAGCTTAAAAGCCTCCGTGTAGGTCTGCGGTCGAACATCGACAAAAACAGCCACCATATTCAACCAATTGTATCGGTCGGAAGCGGGTCCTTTAATTGTTCTTGCAAATCCCCCTTCGCTGGTCCTTGCAAAGGGTCTATATGTCAAATAGGCAACAAAACCTGGCGCAACGGTGAAATTGGAACTCCACAATCCCCAATCGGCATTGCCTTCTTGCTCAGCGGCCCTTTCCATTTCGCTGACTGATGGAATTACTGTTCCTTCTTCATCCGATTCAGCCACTTGAGCGCGGAGAATGGAGTTGGAAAAAATCAGTGATGCTAAAATCGCCAGGTGTTTCGTCTGTTTCATTTTCATATGCTTCATATTTGAATGCCTCCCTTTTCTTAGCGGAACTTTCTAGATCAAAAGCCGCCACTTCAGCAAATTTTTTCGCATCATTGTAAGGAATGCTCTCGAACGAGCGGGCAAGACTGCAGCCCTTCATGGCATGCATAAGCCAATTTTTGCATCTACTTTGCGTAAGGATTAACCCCTCGGTTTGTTATTGGGTTCCCTCGGGGCTGGTTGCGTGGGCGGCAACGCCGCCACGGGCAGTTGTGAAATTCACTTTTCTCACGCTTCGAACTATTAGAGAGGGGCAGACCCACACCCAGCAATGCAGCTGTCTGAATGGCCTCGAGGCGACCTTTTTTTGCCGGATAGTCCGTATGCCTTACAGGCGCTTCAGTCTGCCGATTTCCATTCTCGCGTCGTTGAGCGCCGCCTGTGTCGCCAGGATTTGCGCTTCCTTTTCTTCGATGATTTTTTGCAATTGGGAGTGCCGGAGTTCCGCCGCCCGCAGGACCGCATGGTGCCGATCCACCAAATCCTGCACCTTCCGGTCAAGGCCTTGCCGTTCTCCCAGGCGGCTGTGAAGTTGCGAGACTTTGAGCACGACTTCATCGGACACGCGCCCCTGGACTTCCTCGACCCGTGACAGCCTTTGTCCCAAGTGTTCAATGCGTTGGTGAGAGCTTTTCCGATATTCCGAGGTTTCAGTGGCCCAACGATCCAGCTCATTCTTTATTTCCCGGAGTTGCATGCGCAAGTCGACGACCTTACCTTCCAAAAATTCGACCGAGGGCTTCGACTTTTCAATCGTACGTGAAGCTGACCAGGAGCCCTCCCCAAAGAGCGCAGGGTCCAGTTCCTTTGCCATTGACTCCTCCCAAATCCCCTCTATCGTTAAATGATGGCCACGGTCGGGGATTTCCTTAAATTTCTGAACGCACCCCAGTTTCAACTCTCGCCCATTGGCTTGACCCTCAGAAACTACTTTCAATTTCTTTACCACACTGATGAGGACTTGAACGCCGACGAGATTCAATCCTTTTTTGATCATGCAATGTCTTATCCCCACTGGCAACAGCACAAAAGAGACTTGCAAGAGGAATGCGAATCCATGATCGGCGAGTTCTTCGCCTCAACCGGGGAATCGGGGCTCCTGGAAAGAGTTGATTGGCCGGAGAAGATCCAGGTGGTCACCGTCGAAAGGCCCACGGTCGCGCTCGAAATTCTTTATAACTTCTGGACCTTTCGATTCAAAAAAGAGAATGGATGCGTGGGTGGCCAGTTCCGCATTTTTGAAACCGGCGATTCCCGCTTTGCCACCGTTATTTTGCACGCCGATCGGCGGGTGACCATCCACCAAAGCAATGAGCAATTCCTGATTCGAAATGGCAACCTGGAACCCTTGCAGCGCGATCTGGTTCTTCACTTCACCGCAGATTTGGACCTAGATCCAGTCCAACCGCAAAAACTGGAGCTGGCTCCCTACGTGCTCAGCCGCTTCGTCTGCGGAGGTGCCAAAGGCACCGACTTGGACGGCGGAGGTGCCAAAGGCACCGACTTGGGGAGCCATGAAGGGACCGTCGATGGTCACATCGTACGGGGTTACGTTTTTCAGAATGTCCAAAACCTGCTCGGCCAAAAGATCGAGTTTCAACCACGCCTGTTTCTGGTGATCAAGCGGCTGGAATCCCTCTTTGTCCGGAAGGAATCCAATCCTTTTTACAACCAACTCGTCGATCATTTGGAAAGATTACTTCATTGGATCCGCTTGGGGGAGCCCGTCAACGCGGCGGAGGTTCATGAGGCCTACTTGCGGGCGCAGACCGCCCTCGAGGAGGTCTTTCGCGGTGACAAAATGCTCACGCTTCTGCTAAGAGATCTCGAACATTTGTCGGCCCGACCCGAGCGTCGAAGCCCAGCGGAGGTGCCAAAGGCACCGACTCGGGGGGCTCCTCCGGCTCGCCGGGCCGAGGAAAGAACGAGAGTGGAAGCCGGACGATGGAAAATCAAAGAACAAATCGCTCTAGACTCAACAAGGTCATTGCCGACAGCGGGCTCGTCTCGCGCCGCCGGGCCGATCGCCTCATCGAGGACGGCCACGTCAGCCTCAACGGGAAAAAAGTCTACGAGCTCGGAATCAAAGTGGATCCCGAAAAAGACAAAATTCTCGTGGATGGAAAACCCTTAAAGCGGAAAGGCGAAAGCGTTTACGCCATCTTTCACAAACCCCGCGGCGTTCTCACCACCATGGAAGATCCTTTGGGCCGTCCCACCGTCTCTGATTTTCTCGAAAGATTGCCGGTTCGGCTTTTTCCAGTGGGACGTCTGGATTGGGACTCGGAAGGTTTGTTGCTACTGACCAACGACGGCGACTATGCCAACAAAATCATGCACCCCCAACGGGAGGTGACGAAGACTTATCTGGTCAAGCTCGACGGACTGCCACGCCCCGAGCAACTCTTAAAACTTCGCCGGGGTGTTTCGATCATCGGCGGCCGGGTGGCCGCCAAGTTCGCGGCCCGGGTCGAGCGGGGAAAAGACAAGAGGGCGTGGATTAAGATCGTGATCACGGAGGGAAAAAACCGCCAGATCCGTCAGATGTTTCAAAAGATCGGTTTTGACGTCCTCAAGCTCCAACGAATCGCCATTGGTCAGCTTCGTCTGGGAGGACTTCCCCGCGGCGAGATCGCATTTCTCAACGAAACCGCGGCAGGGCGGGTGTTCAAGCAGGACCTGAGTGGCGAACAACGGGAAACCCGGCGCTCAGCCAACCAACGGCTGGCCCGTCCTAAGTCGTTGAAAAAAAATGTCGGCGGTTCGGAAAGGACAAAGATCCAACGGCTTTTTGACGAAGACTAGTGCTCTGACCGGGTGATTTTCACCGGCCTGTCAAGTTTCCCTCCTGCTTGCCGATAGCGTGCAACGAAGGGACTTGTTGGATGTCGAGAAATCGCAAGGAATGCTTTAAGGGCCGCTCTAAGCTCAGCCTCCGCATGATGTGTTTGGCTCTTCCGACTCTGATCTGTCAGATCGGAAAGACCGACGACCTGCGCGTCGTTGAGGTTCGACGAAATATTCCGCTCAGTGACCATGACCCCGTTTATAAGGACTACTACATCAGTGGCGCCGGAGTCGCGGCTCTGAAGGTCGACCAAGTCGTCACGGCCAGTCGCAATAAGAACATTATGGATTCCGCCGGCACGCAATCATTGGGAGAGCTCCGTATTCCTGTCGGTCAACTGAAAATCATTTTCGTGCAAGACAATCTGGCGGTGGCCCGTGAATTCAAACTCCTCGATCGCCAGGCCTTGCCGATGATTGAGCAAGTGGGCGTCATGGCCGGCGATCTCGTTCAACTCAAAGATTCGTTTATCGCTGAACGCAAACCCGATTCGGTGCAAAGAAAACACAAGATCAGGATCAGCCCTAAGAGCGAAAGCAGCACCAAGAGTCAGAACAGCACCAAAAATGAGAACGGCACCAAGAGTGAAAGCAGCACTAGTGAAAACGGCCCTAAGAGTGAAAACAGCGTCAAGAGCGAAAACAGCATCAAGATTGAAACCATCGGCAAATCAGGAGCGCTCACCAAAAATGAGGGAGCCACTCCACCCGTTGACAGCGCCAAGAGTGGAAGCAATTCAAAAAATGAAGGCCACACGAAAAACGAGAGCAAAAGCACAAATTGACATTTTACCAAGGCAAGGTCATTTTTCATGCGAAATATGGCCAAGTCCTACATACGCATTCAGCTCAGTCAGGTTCCCGAAGAACTTGAGGATGTCATCGCGAACCATGGGATTCAATGCGGCTCCAGTGGGTGCGCGGAGAATCTCAGCTTTCGCCAGCCGGATTTGAGCTTTGACCCACAGATTATCGCTCCCCGAAAGAAAATTCTCGACCTCTATTTTACTGAACGACCGGGTTGTGAATTCTTCGATCAACTCCTCGCTTGGCATTCTGAAATCCAATGGCACATTTTTGAGGAGGAAGAAAAGGATTGGCTGGCGGAATGGAAAAAGGATTTTAAACCTTTTTCTTTGGCTGGACCGTACTGGATTGTCCCCAGCTGGCTTGAAACGCCGGTCAGTGAGGATTTCACTTTGAGGATTGATCCAGGCATGGCTTTTGGAACCGGCACTCATGCCACCAGTCGCATGGCCGCTCACTTTATTCTGCGCGTTCACCGGCTGCACTCGCCAGGCTCCCGAAGCACCGCGCTCTTGGACGTGGGCACGGGGACGGCGGTGCTCGCCATCTTGGCAGCTAAATTAGCTTTCGCGCCAGTGACCGGCCTTGAGATTGACCCCGAAGCCCGCCGAGTCGCGCGGGAAAACGTGAATCTCAATCGCGTCGACGTCGAAATCAGTGATGAGGCCATTGACGAACATCAACAAACTTACCAAGTGGTTGTCGCCAACATTATCGACGGCGTGCTCACCCAAATCAAAGATCAGCTTCTGAGGGTTCTCAAGCCTCGGGGCGATCTTTACGTGACCGGAATTCTCGCGGACCACGAGGACCGCTTCTTTGCCAATTTCGTCGAGCCCCTGAAGCTGCGCATTGTTCGGCGTGATGAAGAAGACGGATGGGTGGGCTTATGGTTGCGGAGGTCTCAGACATGAGAAGGTACTGGGTGCCGCCCGAATCCATCAGCGCTGGTGAATCCTCCTTGGGCGGCCAAGTTCATCTCCGGGGTCCAGTCTTTCATCATATCTTTGATGTTTGCCGACAAGAAAAGGGTTCGCGATTCGAGATTCTCGACGGCCAAGGGAAAGCTTATTTGGTTGAAGTGATGGAACTTTCGTCTCACTCCGCCGCGGCCCGTATTTTGCGAACGAGGCCCCTCCCCCCACCGCCCCTGCCACGGCTGTCGCTGGCTCTTTCGGTGCCCCGTTTTCCGGTTTTTGATTCGGTTGTGGAAAAGTGTGTGGAATTGGGGATTCATTCCATTCAACCTTTTTTTTCCCAACACAGTTTTGTGCGATCAAAGGATAAGATTTCCAATTCACGCCTGGAGCGATGGCGCAAGATCGTGATCACCGCGACTCAACAATCAGGCCGGGGCGACTTGATGAAGGTCGAGGCGCCGATTCCGTGGGACGAAATGATCGAAATGTTGAACCCCTCCGCCCGCCTGAAGTGTCTGGTCGCATATGAAGGTCCAACCACCAAAACCATCGAAAACCTGCTGATTGAGGGGGAGGATTGGCCGCGCGCCGAAGAAATTTGGATCGTCGTCGGCAGCGAAGGTGGTTTTTCTCAGGGCGAAGTGAAAACATTCGGCGATCGCGGTGTTCCAGCGGTCACTCTCGGTGATCAGGTTCTCAGGGTTGAAACGGCTTGCATCGCCCTTCTTGCCATCCTAAAGTATGAGATGGGACAGTTTCGTCTGTCGAAGAATAATTGAAGGACACAAAAGCACAATAAGGGAATGGTTCAACCAGAGATATGGATCCATTTGAAGAATTTGAATTTCGCCCCCTGACCGAAGGACTCGGGTTCCACGGCTCAGCCCCGAACTCAGGCCCGAGCTCGGCCCCGAACTCGGGGAAGCCATCCTCTCCAGCCTCCACAGTGGCTTCGTCCTTCAATTCAGAAATTTCCCCGGCGGGAGCGCATTCCAACAGTCACGAAAAAAAATCAATTGAAAAGCCAATGGACTTGCCGGCCTTAAAATCCCCCTTGCCGAGGAAGAAATCAGAGAAAGCAAAGGAAGAAAAAAAGTCCGATAAGATTGAATCCGTCCTTCAATCGATCAAGACAAGGAATCTGGATTTCATGGAAGCCAGAGATCCTGTTTTGGATGCTCCCGCCACGGCAATCAACTATGACGTATCGGCGGTTCTCTTGGATTCGATGTTGCTGATCGCGTCTTTCTTAACCTGTCTGATTATTCTTCTCCTGGTCACGCACGTGGACTTGGTGACTAACTTGGCAAAGGAAGACACCTCCACGACTCTTATTCTATCCTTGGCGGGTCTCTTTGGCGCCCTTTCGTGGTCTTACTTGGTTCTCACGCGGGTCTTCATGGGTGCCACCCCTGGAGAATGGGTTTTTGACCAAACGATGGGGCGAAAGGATCAATTCGGCACCTTGTCCTTTGCTCTGCTGGTCGTGGCGCGCACCACTGTCCTGGTCGCCACTGGGTTGATCGTTTTCCCAATCGTCTCGATGGTGATTGGGAGAGACTTGTTGGGCCACTGGCTGGGCCTTGAACTTCACAAGGTTTAAGCGAGATGGGACAATTCGTTACCGTCGCAGACCTGACCCACTGGCTTCGCGATCACCGCAAAGATCAACGAATCGTTTTCACCAACGGTTGCTTTGATCTTCTTCACGTCGGTCACGTCCGCTACCTTAAGGCCGCCCGCGCCCTCGGCGACAGGTTGATCGTGGGTATCAATACGGATGGAAGCGTGCGACGGCTGAAAGGGGCGGAACGGCCTCTGCAAAGCGAAAATGACCGCGCTGAAATTCTCGCGGCCCTGGAAAGCGTCGACCGCACGGTGCTGTTTGATGATGAAACCCCCGAACGGCTGATTCATTTGGTTCGCCCGGATGTTCTGGTCAAGGGCGGCGATTGGCCGATTGACCAAATTGTCGGTTCCGAGTTCGTCCAATCCTATGGAGGGGAAGTTCACTCCCTGCAATTTGTCGAAGGTCGATCGACCTCTCATCTCATCGACAAGGCCCGGAAGTGAAGCAAGGTGCAAGGTACGAATGGCATTTACTTGAGAATATCAATTTCAGGGACGGCATGGGCTAAATAATTTGTTGAGAGAGCATCCGTTCAGAAATGAAACGCTTAGAACCGCATGCCGATTTTGCTTGAAACCACATTCGAACCGACATTGTCGATTTCAAGGGCGGCAAAGAGATCCCGGTACCGATAACTGAAACCAAATAAGCCATGACCGACCGTCGCCGCTTGGGAAAGAGTATCATTGGAGTCGGTGATCCCTCCGCTACCCCCCATGAATAATCCCGAAGATCGAACCATACCGATGCCCGCATAAACCGAAATATCAACAAAGCTATAACCCATGAATAAATCAATTTCTTGGTTGGTCGTGGTGATCAGATTTTGGAAGTTGGACGAGTTACCCGCGATCTGCAACGAGAAATGGACTGGCCAATTGGTCGTCTCATAAAATCCCCAACGAAGAGCTCCACCGAAACTTGAATACTGTTCGGATTGACCCAGTGGCGAAAACTGCAAAAAGAAATCCACGTTGTAGAAGAGGCCTTTTCCCATGGTGATGACGAAGTAACTGGTATCGTCCTGCTCGGGCACTTGCTGTTGACCGAGCTTTGCGATATCCGCCGTTAGAAGGTGCTCCCATGAAAGCCCGACTTCCAGTCCCGTGTAACCTCCCAAGGGATAGGGATCGCCCAAAGGTTTGACCAGGGTCCCATGACCCAGGATGCCGAGCGCCCGCAGACAATCCGCGGAGCTGAGACCCCTGGGAATCGGCAGAAGGCACCAACCATTCGGCGAAAAGATGAAGGGAATTACAAAACTTAATAAGGTGGAGCGAAGTTTCACAGCGCTATTCTGACGGCTGATCGCAAGCTCGTAAAGAAGTTCTTACAACATGGCTAGAATCGTCTTGGCTTCTGACGCAATTTGCGAATCCGAATTTTTTCCCAGACTTGTCAGTGGGGCTTGGAGCGCGCTCTTCAAAGGTGAAGCGTGCGCCCCGGTCGGCTGCGCCGGCGTCAACAGTCCACCAGGGGTGGTTTGCGCACTTGCTGCCACTGCTGCCACCGCCGATTGGGCGAGAGTCAAAGCCACTATCAAAATCTGCTTATTTTTTTCGGTCGCCAGAACCTGGGCGAGAATTCCAATGTGGGTGGTACTATAGCTGGACAAAATGGCCTTGAGTTGGGGTTGAACATCGGCGGGAAAGGACGGACCCTTCATCACTAAGTACTCAAAAGTGGCAATGTCAGGGGTGCCGGCGAGAAGCGCCAGGCCCGCCTTGCGGCGATCATCCGCCCGATCCTGAATCAACACTCCGGCAATAGCGTAAAAGACCTCGTCGGCAACCTTACCTTGATGATGGGCTTGCAGAAACTTACTTACATTTTCAGCGGTCGGGTGGGTTTGCAAGAGCGCTTGCCAAGTGGAGGGATCCATCGTCAAGTCCGTATCATCTTGCGGTTTATCATTCCTGTTCACGTCAGGGTTGGCGACGGGCGGAAAATAGGGCATGGCCACGACTGGAGGATTGACGGGTTCATCATCATCCACACTTTTTCCCCAAGGTTGTGTGTTGGTCACCTGGACGTTCAGTCGCTTGCGGGCGGCGGCCTCGCTGGCCTGCTTTTGTTGCAATGCTTTTTGTCGGGCAATTTGCGCGGCTTTGGCTTTGTCGACGGCTGGCTTGGCGGCCGCGGCGGCAGGCTTGGCGGTGACGGGGGGGGTGGCGGGTTTGGCCGCGGGGGCTTCGCTCTTGGGGCTGCTCTCGGGTGAACTTGCAGCCACGATTTTTTTTCTGGGCATCAGCCCGCCGGCATCGGTCACGGCTGGCGCGAGGGGCACATGGGATCTGGGCATTTCGTAACTGAAGGAGAGGTCCTGGCCCTCCCTGGGAAAATGATAGGTGAGTTGTTTAGGAAGGGCGCTGTTCAAAAGGAAACCAATGAATCCCATGCCACAAGCCAGGAGCAGAAGCTTCGTTTTTATTTCAAGCTCAATTCCAAACAAGGGACTCCTCCGGCCTTATATAGAGCGAAGGCTGTGCCAATCAAAATGAGACGGATCCGAATAAGCTCGAATTGGCTGGTTTCTTTCTGCTTGCAACGAACGGAATGACGTAGGACGCCGACTGGCGTCTAAAAATGAGACGATCAACCCACTCGGTTCAGTAGCCAAATTTCGACAACTTACCGCCAAGAATCCAACATCGTGAAGCCCGCGAAAACTCAAAAGAACGCAGGGGCGATAGAACTATTGCACCAGAATCATGGCAAACTGATCGCGCCTCCTAACCTTCTTTAAGAAGGGGAGGTAGACTCCCAGGCAAGGCTTTTGCAATTCCCGGAAATGGACCTCGGGTTTTCGGCGGCTCGATCTTGCCCCGTGGCTCTGCGGAGGTGCCGACGGCACCGACTATGTCATCCGCCGCTCACGCTCGGGAGAGAAACTGAAAGAAAAAATGAAAAGGAGTTCAAAAATGACCATGAACATGAAAAAGAAAATGAAAACGAAAATAATTCTGAGTGTATTACTATCTTCTGTGGTCGGCGGCTCGGCCTATGCCGACTTCACTTGCAACCTTGATGTCGATGTCAGGGGTCTCAATAAAGAAGAGATAACTGAACGTCTCGCAAAAATCAAAGAGCTTGCTGAATCAATTACAGTAGGAAAACTGGGCAAAATGGACAAAGACAAAGTGGGAGAAATCAAGTTCGAAGATAGTACGTCAGCCTATATGACAGTACCTGAGAAAGATGACAGTGCGCTCGGTGAAATCGCAGAGTTCGAGAAACCTGAATCTGGATCGAAATACCACACAGAGAATTGTTCAGGCGCCTACAAGTGTGGGGAGTTTAACGGTTATAAGGCTTACAGACAATTGATGATCTCGCAAACCTATGTGTTCAAAGGTATTAAGAGCCAGAGGGCGCTCGACGACGCCTTTACCAGCCAAGCAAAAGATTCAAAGCTCATGGAAAGTGATTTCAAATCTGAAAACAAGGTTGTTCGCAGCCTTGTCGGTCCAAGTACTTTTTATCAGATCAAATGCACCCCACGAAAGCCAAATGCCCGATCCCATGGTGGTCGAGGAGTAAAAGCAGCGACCGGGCCGAAGGGCCGAGAGTAATAACACAGAGTGAGTGATGCTCTCTTACGACTGGTCCACGGTGAATCCTGTCCCGGCGTACGGGGCCGCTTCATCCCCCAGCGGAACCTACCATGACGACACTCACTACTCGGGTGATGCGGTCAAATTAACCACGGTTAAAACCGTAAACACTTGGCATGCGGTGCAATTCGCGACTCAATCCAGGGGCCAACGGCAAGATCATCCAAGCCAACGGCACCAAGAGCTCGCACTCGGCCCTTTTGCAGACCATTATGGGCCGCTTCGGCGTTTCAACAGTCATTGGCGACAGTGGCGGTCAAACGATCTCGGATATTTTCGGTTAAGGCAGAGGTCCTCCATTGTTCTACAGCACGCGGAGCAGTTCATGATAGTCGCGGATGATGTAGTTCTTCGCAAAACGGCCTGCGGGAAACGTCGTCGTAATGGCGATGACCTGAGCTCCAGCTCTGGTGCCGGCCTCTATCCCGATCGGGCTGTCTTCAATCACGACACAGTTTTCGATGGGAACTCCCAAGGCTTCGGCGCCCAGCAAGTAGCCCTCCGGGTCAGGCTTGCCTCGGCGAACGTCCTCGACAGTTACAATTCGATCAGGAATCGGCAAGTCGGCCACGTGCAAGCGGTGCCGCGCCAGGTGCGCCGACGCTGACGTGACGATGGTCCATGGCAGGCGAAGCCGTTGCAAAAAAGCGTGAATTCCAGGAATCGGCGCGATGCCCTCATCGTCCTTCATTTCATAACTGAGAAGCCACTGGAGTTCCACCTCAAAGTCCCGGTTCGGCGCGAAGAATTGGATGGTGTCGCGGGCTGGGCGTCCGTGACTGTATTCCATGATAGCCATGAAGGAAACCCCGGTTCTTTCCGACCACCGTTTCCAGGAGGATGCCACCGCTCCGCCGGAGTCCAGCAGGGTTCCATCCATGTCAAAGAGAACGCCGTGAATCGGTCGTCCATCAATGATAAGTTCATCGATAAAGTGCCTTTCCTTCATCATCTTCAGTCTCCCCCAATCGGCGTTGATAAATCCAATACAATTTAATCCATCTTGTGATAACTTCAGGTTATGAACATAGAAATCCATGAGATTCGATCATTCATCATCCTGGCCCGAAAGCTGAATTACCGCCTGGCGAGCGAAGAGCTGGCAATCACCCAGCCGGCATTGACGAAGAAAATCAAAGGTCTCGAGGAAAAAATCGGCGGTCCGCTGTTCCATCGAACCCGTCAAAGCGTCGAGCTTTTGCCCGCGGGGCGCATTTTCCTGGAAAGCGCGCAGAATGTCCTCGCCCAGTTCGAAGCGGCGGTGATCAAGACTGAAAACGCGCTCCGGGGCGAACAAGGGCTCTTGCGGATTGGTTTTGGCGTCGCGACGATCACGAAGGTGCTCAATCATGTCATCGCGTCCTATCGACGGAAATACCCGAAAGTCGAACTGACATTGAAAGACATGTCTTCAAGCTCACAGCTGAGCGCATTGCTGAGCGGTGGACTCGACGTGGGCTTCGTGCGCTTGCCTGTTAAGAACTCTTCGCTCAATGTGTTGGAAGTGACTTCCGACTGTGTGGCGCTCGCCGTCCCCCGCGCCCCTGAATATCGGCTGGTGCGGAATCTGGCCGACGCCAAGGACATGCCCTTCATTCTGATTTCTCCTTTGACGTCGCCGTCGCTGCACAGCCAATCGATCGACCTTTGCCGGACCGCCGGTTTCCAGCCGCGCATCATTCAAGTCACCAACGAATCTTTCACCATGCTCAATCTCACCGGAGTGGGTCTCGGCGTTTCCATGGTGTGCGGCTCGATGAAAACGGTCAATGTGCCGAATGTGAGATGGCTCGAGATCGAACGCTCCGAATGGAAAATTGGCCTGGCCTGGCGGAGGACCGACCAATCCCGTATCGTCAGGAACTTTGTCGACTTGGTGAAAGGTAAAAGGGGCCAGCTCCAGGTGCCGGAAGCGTCACGCTGATCGGCGTTGTTGACTTGAACGAGGGGGCGGATATCTTATTTCCTACAGAACAGGAGGCCCCTTGAAAGTCAGCACCATTTCAAGTCTTGTCATTGTACCAACAAGTTTTTCCCTCATTCTTCTCATACCATCCCTCATTGCATTTCTCATTTTGGCTGTGCTCTCCGGCTTTTCTGATTTTGCAGCGGCTTCAGAAATCGATTACAGCGCAAATCTTTTCGACTCTCTCCATTATCGCAGCGCCGCGGGGTCCTTTTACACAAGCGTCAATGCGGCGACTCGACTCTATGAGCACGAGGTGCAAAGCCAAGATGGAATTTCCACTTCCGATGACGACAGGTCCTCGTGGACTTCCGCCGTGACTTTCAATTACGGGATCAGTGATCTTTTTCAAATCGGAATCTCGGAAACTTATCTTTTTGGCCTCTCCACCCGGCATACGAACGACCAAAATGGCAACGTCACCAACAGCCGAGCCGCTGGATTCTCGAATCCGACCTTCACCTTCAATTACCGTTACTGGGGAACCTTATCGGGGACGAACTTTGCAAATCTGTATGTGAATTTTTCGCCCACTCTCGGCTCTCATCAGGACGCCACGGCCACGACAACCGGCAATAATTTAGACGGAGCTTCGGCAGTGACGATGGGAACGAACATTTACGGAGTTCAAGGAGCTCACGAGTGGGCCATTGAACCGCAGATCACTTACACCAGTAATGGAACAAATATTGATTCGGCCAAGGAAACCAATACCAATTCCGTGGATCCACGATGGAGTTACAACTTGGCCGGTGTTTACCGATACCATTTTCATGAAAAGCTCTACCTCACCGCGACAGCAACCTTAAACGGACCCACGACTCAGAACTCGACTTATTTCAACCGCAACCCCGTCACTTCGACCTCAACGACAACGAATCCCTATGTTTCGGCGGCTGTGGCGATCGGCTTTGTGATGAGCCCATCGGCCCTTTTGTCCTTGCAGTACAGCATCAACAACCGCTCGCAAAACATCAACCCCAGCGCGGCGACCGCCAGCTCCACTTCGATCCAACAGCAGTTGATGACAGTGACGGCGGCCTTTTCTTATTAGCAGGCCATCCAAGACCTCGTTACGACATGATTTTTCACACACTTAGCTCGACTTTTGCCCTTTTTCAGGCTGTTTTTGGCTGCTCCCCAAGGGCGGAATCTTGAGCCGGTGAGAAAGATCGGAGAACACTATCTCTCCGAGTACAAAAAAATGTTAATTGTGGCGTTTGATTATTTTTCGGCAACCCAAAATGATCGGCTCCGTGGATACTTTCAAGAAGAGGCGCGCCGGGAAGGTATATACCTGTTTCTTTGAGAGATCGCGGAGGACAACCGTCGGGGTTCGTAAGGACAACAACCGATTCGCGGCCCCGCCCGCAAAGGGAAATCACGGCAGACCTGCGGGCGATCCTCGTAGCGACTGCAACGCCTGGTGTGTGAATCAAGGAAGGGACACTCGCCGTTGGTTTTCGCTTGCAGCATGAACAACTCCGATCCTTCGCGGTAGCTTGAAACCCAACGCTCTCTTTTTAGTTTCTTGAAAACCCTCTTTTTCGACCGCTGGATCTCATCAGGAGTCACAAGCTTCAGCCGAACGAGGTCTTCCGCACGAACTTCAACAGGCATCATACAGCAACTCGCCAGACAGTTCGCACACAGGGCTTGTCGGTATGAGATCCAAGTTGAGGGGCGGTCCTTAGGGGTTTCCACAAAATAACTTTTACTTTTCATGCTTGGTCTTTTGAGCCAGATTTTTGTTGCTGCACCCTCAATGTAGCACTGTGGCTACACCTTCGGGCTCGCGCTGCAATCTGACTCAAATGTCAACCCTCTGTCAACTTCAAGAACATCTCCCGTTTTTGCTCGACACCGGTGAATTCTGTCGACACCGTCTCAACCTGAAACACTTCTCTGCTTGAGCTGAACCGCCCCTTCCAGGCACAGGACTTGTATAAAGTAATACGTACGGTGCTTGGAGTCTTTGATGGTGAGGCGAAAGCAGGACGCTTTCCAGGATCAAGGCCATGGCCGGCCTTCTTTTTTTTCCAGTCGACAATACGGTACAATTGGGTATGGTTGCCGTATTGCTCAATAAGTCAATGGGTCGTCAAATGGACCCGTCAAATGAAACCAGAGTTTGAGGAGTGAAGGAGAAAATTCTTTATGGGTGCCGAGAGGAAGGTCACCGTCATACTGCCAGAAGATCTTTTAGCCCGCGCTCTAAAGGCCAGTGGTGAAGGCATCACGCCCACCCTTCGCAAAGGCCTGGAACTGGTCGCGGCGAAGGACGCCTATAAGACTTTGCTGAAGCTGAAAGGAAAATTTGATTTAAAAATTAATTTAGACGAGTCCAGAAGGGACCGGGACGAATGATCGCGGCAGATACTAGTGCTTGGGTGGATTACTCAAAAGGGGTGGAAAGCTCTTGCTCCAAACACCTTGAGGCCGCGATCTTCGACGGATCATTGACTATGCCAGCACCTGTTCTATTTGAAATTCTCAGCGCCCCCGGCTTAACCAAAGAAGCTGAAAAGTCCATCCTGGAACTACCACGTTTAGAAATCACCACGGGATTTTGGGACCGCGCGGGAAGGCTGCGCAGAGCGATTTTGAAAATTGGCTTGAAAGCACGCTCAATGGATTGTCTCATTGCTCAAAATTGCATTGACCATGGCATAGGTCTCATTGCCTCCGACCGAGACTTTCGGCACTACCTTAAGTTCGGACTCAAAATCGTCTAACTGCGGTCATAAAACACGCCTGGCTTACTGGATGGACCACTTAGGTCGACCAGTTCTTCTCCGTAGTCTTCCGTACCCGGCGTAGTCCGCCGACAGCGACAAAACAGACTTATGTTTCAGGACTAAGATCCCGTCCAGGAGACGATCGTCCAAGAGACTAGCCCGTGACCTTGGGCTGAAAATGCCCCTACAATTGTCCATAGGCCCAACGTCAGTCGGAACGAAATAGTCAGTCGGACAAGTCAGTCGGAGTAAAATGAATGTCGACCTCAACAAGGCAAGAAACTGTGCCGGATCATGAACGTCTTTTCGACGAGATCTGTGGAAAGCTCAACGAGCTCAGTCACCAGCGACCTTCAGCCACTCCGGATCGATGGCCGGACCGGTTCAATCACCTGCAATCGCAACTGAGAAAAACGCAAGAGGACTGGAAGATGGCAAAAGCTGAAATTCAGGAGAGGATGCGCTCATTCGAAACCATCTCCGTTGCCCACGGAGAAATGTCCCAGGAAATCAAGCGTCTGTCCGAACAACTCGAACAGGAGCGCCAGAACAATGGCAAGCTGGCCACCGATTTGGCGAAGGCCCTTGAACTCAACCTGAAACTGCAATTTGATATCGAAGAAATGCGCACCCGGGCGTCGCAAATGGTCACGGATGAGCGAAAACACTCACAGTTTCTGCTCGAAAAGAACAAAGGACTATCGACCGAACTCGAACTCAGCCATGCGCTCAACCAGGAATTGCGCCTGGAATTGGCCAAGGCCCATGAAAAGTTTCAGGCGGATCGGGCGCAATTCGACGAGGAGAAGGGGCAGCTTGAAAGATCCGTGAAAGAAGCGAAGGACCAAGCGGAAGCCGCGCAACTTCGCTTCGACGAAATGGAGGCCTTACTGCATCGAAAAGAAGCCGAGGCGGCGGAACGGGAAAACGACCTCCGTCGCCAGGCGGAAGAAATCGCCAGCTTGTCTGAAACGGTCAAGGGATGTGAAAGCCACTTCAGCCAACAACAGGACTTGATCAAACAGCTGACCGCCGCCGCCGAACAGAGACTCACCGAATTCAAGCTGGCTCTCGATCGAAAAGTGATTGAAAGCAACGATTACTACAGTCACCTGCAACAGGCTTTGACGCAGATTCAAGTGCTGCGCCAAGAGAACACGGCCCTCAAAGAATATGTCTCCAAGATCACCGCGCTTCACCATCACGTTTAGGGCCCGTCCAATAATAAGTTTTCCTTCTTGGCGCAGCGTATTTTGGGACAGATCGAGGCGCGACGACGAAGGTTTAGCAGAGCTAAATTGAGGAGG
>PSRN01000298.1 GCA_003176075.1 Bdellovibrio sp. | reverse complement strand
GGTGCCTCCGGCACCTCCGCAGCCACGCCAATCGCTGCAACCCCTGCTGAACCGCCGGCGCGAAGAGAATCAGCACGGCGCTGCCGATCAAGGCAAAGGCCAGGACACCGAGACTGCCAATGGTTTCAGAAAAGAGAAAAAACGCGAGCAACGAAGAAATGGCCGGTTCAACAAGTTTGGAGCAAGAGAGCAAATTGACATTCATGTGCTTGAGCAGATAGGTGATCAGAGTGTGACCCAGAATTGAGGGGAACACAATCAAGCCAGCCACCGAAAGGTAAAACGGCGCGGGAAATACCACACCCTGCTTGGCCGTCGTCACCAGCCATAGTCCACCGTAGAAAAGACCTGACACCAGGTAGAGTCCAAAAGAAAAGCGAAAATTGTCTGTCCCTTGCCGCGCCTTTTTAGCGGCCAACACGTACATCGAATGAGTCAGAGCCGCCACTATGGCCATCCAGTCTCCCCGCCAGGCTTGTTCAGGCGTCAGGGGGATGGTGGTTGGCCGCTCCAACATCAAGACCGTCAAACCGACCACGGCGAGCGGATAGGCGAAATAAAGGCGGCGGGGGAACTCTTCCTTAAAGAATAACAAGGCCCCCAACGCCGTGAAAAGAGGATTGGCGGAGTAGAGAATCATCAAATGGGGAATGCTGGTGTTTTGGGCTGCGTAAACGTAGGTCCAAAGATGAACAAAGAGAAGAAACCCAGAAAGGACAATCCAAGACGAAGAGCGATCCCGCCGCCAAAAAGGTTTTCCCTGCACCAGGCAAATCCCTGCCATAAGTAGGGCTGAGCCGATCAGACGGTGGGTGCCAATCGCCTCGTTTGAAGCACCGGCCCAGCGAACCCAAACCGGTGAAGATGAGAGGCCGAACAAGGCCAGGAAAAGAAGCGCCAAATTCATCGCCAGCAGCCTGACAGATTTAGATCCACCAGGCAGCTCTTTTCTGCACCTCTCTGAACTTTCCAAGTCGGTGCCTTCGGCACCTCCGCAGATCCAAGTCGGTGCCTTCGGCACCTCCGCAGATCCAAGTCGGTGCCTTCGGCACCTTCGCAGATCCAAGTCGGTGCCTTCGGCACCTTCGCAGATCCAAGTCGGTGCCTTCGGCACCTCCGCAGACATGAATAGTTTGGAATAGTTCTGAATAGTGCTGACTTTAATCTGACAAGGGGCAAAAATCACAGCGACAAACAAAAAAGGAATTTATTTTTTTTTCGAAATAGTTTCGAATATTTAAGTTCATGCAAAAAAGGAGCACTACGATATGATGAAGAAAAGTTACGCAATTCAAAAAGTTCTCGGACTGGGGCTGGCGAGCACCCTCCTGGTTTCTTTGGGCTGCGAAAAAAAGCCAAAGTTGGATTCTGACAATTCGCGGGCCAGCTACGCCATTGGCCAGCAGATCGGAACCAACCTGAAGAACCAAAATATTGAACTGGATAAGGATGCTTTGGCGATCTCCATCAAGGATGTCCTTGAAGGAAAGCCGTCACGCCTCAAGCCCGAGGAAATCCAACAGGCCCTGCAAAAGCTGCAGGAAATGATGAACAAGAAGCAGCAGGCCGCCGCGGAAGAGAACAAGAAGAAAGGGGTTGCCTTCCTCGAACAAAACAAAGCGGCTCCCGGAATCAAGGTTTTCCCTTCCGGATTGCAGGTCAAGATTGAATCAGAAGGCTCTGGCAAGACTCCCACCAATGAGGACGTGGTCAAAGCCCACTATAAGGGAGCACTGATTGACGGGAAAGTATTCGACAGCTCCTACGACCGCGGCCAACCCGCAGAATTTCCGGTGAGCCAAGTGATCAAGGGATGGACAGAGGCTTTGACCAGTATGAAAGTCGGCACCAAAGCCAAACTCTTCATTCCACCTGAACTGGGTTATGGCCCGGCTGACCGTCCCGGTATTCCAGGCAATTCCGTGCTGGTGTTCGATGTGGAACTTCTTGATATCGTCAAAAAAGATGCTAAAGAAGGCTCCAAGGAGAAGGCGGGCGTAAAGAAAAAATAGCTCGACCCCGTCAATAAAAAAAATGTTTGAATTCGTCGACGATCCCCTCAAAGCCTTTGCGGTGCAATTTGAAAATGCTGCAAAGGCTGGGATCCTCGATCCTTCGGCGATGAGTTTAGCCACTGCCTCCGCGGATGGAATCCCAAGCGTTCGGATTGTTTTACTCAAGGAGACGCCCACAGATTTACTCAGAGACACCAAGGGCCCTGGCGCCGCTGGTTTTTCCTTTTTTACCAATTACGAAAGCGAAAAATCCAAAGAGCTGGCGCAAAATCCACCCGCGGCCTTGCTCTTTTTTTGGCCCCAGCTCGAACAACAAATCCGCGTTTCAGGAACAGTTGAACGGCTCTCACGACAGGAAAACGAAAACTATTTTTCGACTCGACCGCGCCTGAGCCAGATTGGAGCTTGGGCCTCCCTGCAAAGCCAAGAAATCCCCAACTCCGCTTGGTTAGAAAAGCGAGTGGAGGAATACACAGAAAAATTTGCGGGAAAAGACGTCCCCTGCCCCGAACGGTGGGGTGGTTTTCGCTTACTTCCTTTGGCTGTTGAATTCTGGTTCGGCAAGCTAGGGCGGCTCCATGAACGATACTGCTACGAGCGAGCGTCACTCTCCGGCCCTTGGCGCAAATTCATGCGCAGTCCGTAGGTTCCAGGAGGTTCCAGGTACTTTTTGCGGGTCACATTGCCTTAACCATACCCTATAATCAGTTACAGTATCAGGGAAGGGATATGAGCCATGTGGGAAATTGATCGATCGCGCACGCCACTTTCCCCTACCCTGGTCACCGGGTTTCTCCCCTTTGCTGGAAATACAGACAATGTCAGCGAAAAGCTATTAGCAATGCTGAAATCCGAAACGAACGCTGGGCCGACTCGCGCTGGGCTGGCTGTCGACGTGCTGACTCTGCCGGTCGAGTACGGACGCTCTTTTCAAATTCTCCGCCGCAAGCTTTATCAGAAGAAATACCAGGGTCTCCTGATGCTCGGCCAAGCCTCCGGACGCCGCAAAATTTCACTGGAACAGGTGGCGCTCAATTGGGCGGACTGCGAACTCCCCGACGAGGCCCATCGGGTACAGATCGAAAAAAAGATTCTCAAAACGGCCCCGGCAGCCCATATCAATCCACTTTCGGTCCGCACGATTTACCGGAAATTGCGCGATCAAAAATTCCCGGTGGAACTTTCCACCTCGGCCGGCGCTTATGTGTGCAACGAACTTTACTTTCGCGTCCTGCACGCCCAGTCTCGCTTGAAGATCCCATGGGTTCTATTTGTCCATCTGCCGCAGCTTGCGGATCATTCAGATCCAGCGGAGCCAGTGAGGCTCTCGCAGATGAGAGATTGTGTGAAAGAGATCCTGCGACTTGCTCCGAGGTACTTGGTCGGTGCCTTCGCCACCTCCACAGAGCATTGAAGCGAAGGGGCGGTCGGGATCCCAGCACCCGCTTAGTGCAACGCCTCGGGCGCGATTAAATAAAATTCAGGAATTTCGATTTGAAACGATTCACCTTGGTCGTCGACCATCTGGTAAAAACCACGCATGCTACCGGAGGACGAATTCAAAGGACAAAAACTTTCATACTCATAGGATTTGCCGGGCAAAATTCGGGGCTGCACTCCGACCACGCCGGCGCCGCGGACTTCTTCCACCCGACCTTCGGCATCGGTGATAATCCAGTGCCGGCTCATCAACTGCGCCGGAAAAGAACCTGAATTGGTGATCCGGATGCGATAAGAAAAGAAATGATAATTTTCCACCGGCCTCGATTCCTGATCATTGTAGGCCACGCTGACCGAGATGCTGAACTTCGGATTCATTCGCTTCTGTACAGGCATAACCTTGCCACAATAAAAAAAGCCTTTGCCAGAGTCAATGGGAAGCGTGGGCGGCGAAGGCGACACGTGCATCAGTTCAGCGGGCCAGCTCAGCGGGTAGCGTGGGCGGCGAAGTCGCCACGGGTGCAAGTCAAGTGAGCTCAGGACGAGACCTTCGACGGAATCATCGGCAGGTTCACCAATTCAAACAGCAGCGGATAGTGATCGGACGGCAGTTTCAACTTGGCCTCCATGGTGCTTGGCGGATCCAGAGGAAAGCCGTCTTCATCCTTGTAACGGAAAACCCTCACCGACTCCTTCACCAGGTGGGGTTTCAATTCAGGAGACAAGAAACAATAATCAATTTGCCGGCCTTCACTCCCCGGCGAACGGCCCACTTGATAATAAGTCGCCCGCTCCCGGATAAGGACCTTGGCCAATTCGCAGACGTCCTCAAGCTTCGTTGTTTGGTACAGCATTTGAAATTCCCGATCGGTGTTCACCGGGCCCGCATTGCCGTTAAAATCTCCGCACACGGCGATCGGTACGGGATTCTTGGCGAATCGGCGACGAAGATCCTCGTAGATGGACAATAAGGCCTCGAACTCGGCTTGGCGCCGCTCAAAGCCCATGGGATCAATGTGGTCCGGGTCCAACTGCGACTTCAAATGGGTCAACAGGAAAATCAAGAAAGGTTTTTCCCTGTCGTCCAAAAACAAGTGCAACTCGGCGGCGTCCCGTGAAAATCGGTGGGTCCTTGGGGATTCGGAATCCCGATCATCGGGATGGATATATTTGATCACGCGGTTCTTGTTCGAAACTAAATCGAAATAAAATCCGACCCCTCGTCGCGTGAGAAATCCCACATCGATGCTGCGATCCGAATTTCCCTCCAGCAAAGCCGGCGAATAACGGTCACCCAGAAAAAGGCGGTTGAAGTTCTGCAGGCTTTCCAGTCCGCCGACTTCACAAAGTAGAATAAGGTCCGGATTTTCGATTCTGATGACCTCAGCCAGGGCCTTGGTCTTGGCAAGACTCTTGTTCGAATAGATCGAATTCGAGAGCTTCTGCCATTGGATCTCATCCAACTTTAATTGTTCAGGCCGCAGGAGCTGGTCCGAGAGAAGAAAGAGATTTTCAACATTCCAAAGCATGATCTTAAGGTGTGTCTCTAGACCAACCATGTACTCATTAGACTACGACATCTTTAGGGGCCCGTCCAGGCACACAAGCAGCACTTTTCCACACACCCGGAGGTCTTCGTTGAGCAAGACTTTGACAGGTCTTTTTTTCAGTGCTTCACTCGAAGATCAATGATGGATGAATTCATCGCGAGTTTACCGCCCTCATTTTTTCCTCTCTTGTCAATGGTGACCAGCGCCTTGGTTGTGGTCCTTTTTTGGCTGCTCCACCGAAACTCCCGCCAGAATCAACGAGAGAGAAGTGATTTGCAGAATCGGTTTCACGCCCTGGAAATTCAAAACAAGGAAAATCTTGAAAGGAACCAAAACCTTCAGGTGCAGGTGAAGGTCTTCGAGACCCAACTGACGGATGCCAACCTGCAAAAGCAAAATATACGGCAGGACTACGAGAGGCGGCTGGTCGAGCGGGATCATGAACTCCGTCAACGAGATGAGCGCATTCTCGGTCTCGAAAAGCGCAAGACCGAAGTGGAAAGTCAACAAAACGC
>PSRN01000238.1 GCA_003176075.1 Bdellovibrio sp. | reverse complement strand
GGAGCGGCTGGCGACCAAGCTGTTACGGGGCCTCGAGGGGCTCGGCTATCAAATCAATTCTCCGCACGAAACCTTTCGCGGTTCCATCATCAATTTCTCCCCGGGACGGAATTCGCCGTTGCGGTCGATCAGCGAGATTCAATCGGTCCTCACTGAAGCGCAAGTCGGTTACATGGTTCGCCAACCAGGGGTTCGCCTGGCTCCGCATGTGTACAACACCGATGATGAAGTCGAGCACGTGCTGGAAATCCTGAAAGGGAGCGTGGGCGGCGAAGAGCCAAGTCGGCGCCTTCGGCACCTCCGCAGAGCCACGGGTGTTTGATCCGGGGGGTGAGCGTGGGTGTCTTCGGCGCCTCCACAGATTTTGAAAATTCCCTGATCATTGGGTCGGCCCTTGTCGTTTTGAGTGTGATCACAAGCAAAGCCAGCAGCCGGCTGGGCATTCCCGCGCTGCTGCTCTTTCTTCTCGTGGGGGTCGGGGCCGGTGTCCATGGATTGGGGGGCCTTGAAATCACCAGTTACGCCCTGACGCAAAAGTTAGGGACGCTGGCTCTTATTTTCATTTTATTTTCCGGCGGTTTAGGCACCCAGCTAAGTTCCGTACGACCCGTCCTCATGTCCGGGATTATTCTGTCAACGATGGGCGTTCTTATTGCCACCGCCCTGATTGGCATTTTCGCTCAATGGATTTTGAACTTCTCGTTGCTTGAAGGTTTACTGCTCGGGGCGACCATCGCTTCCACGGACGTGGCCGCTGTGTTTTCAGTGTTGCGATCAAAAAAGGTGGGTCTAAAGGATGGGCTGGCCCCGCTTTTGGAACTGGAGTCGGCGCTCAATGACCCCATGGCTGTTTTTCTCGGAGTGACCCTGATTGCGCTGGTGGAGGGTCAGGAGGCATCGATCCTCGGAGTCGTTCCGCTTTTTTTCCTGCAGATGATTTTAGGGAGCCTGATGGGTTGGGGTTCTGGCAATGCGGCGGTTCTGGTTTTTGACTGGGTGAAACTTGAATTTGAAGGTTTGTATTCTGTTTTAAGCCTGGGTTGGGTCGTCCTGACCTATGCGGCGACCCAAAGCTTGGGTGGCAGCGGCTTTTTGGCCGTCTATATCGCTGGCATCAGGCTGGGCAACTCGCAAATTCTTCACCTCAAGAGTCTCAATAATTTTCACGAAGGAATGGCTTGGTTGGGCCAGATTGGAATGTTTCTCTCCATGGGTTTGATCATCAATCCGACCGGTTTATGGGCCATTGCCCCGCTGGGAATTGCCCTTTCCGCATTTCTTGTCTTTGTGGCAAGGCCGGCCAGCGTATTTTTATGTTTGCCCTTCAGTCGCTTTAGCATTCAGGAAAAACTGATGCTTTCCTGGGGTGGCCTCCGTGGAGCGGTTCCGATCATTCTGGCGAGCTATGTTCTGGCGACACAAATTCCCAAGGCGGCTGAAATATTTAATCTTGTTTTCTTCGTCACGTTTTTCTCCGTCTTTTTGCAAGGAACCCTTCTCCCCAGGGTTGGCCAGTGGTTGCATCTCGAAGTTCCTCTTGTTGAAAAGTTTCATTTTCCCATTCAATTTACGCCTTCACGAAATCTAAAGAGCAAGTTGATCGAGGTTTCAGTCCCTCAAGGGGCCGTCGCTTCCGGTAAGACACTGAGCGATTTGAATTTCCCAAAAGACGTGGTGGTCGTCCTTATTCAACGGGGTGATCAAGTGATCGTCCCCCGAGGAGACACGCTTTTGATGGCGGGAGATACGGTGCTCACGTGGGTCGAATCCAGATCCGCCGAGGAAGTCACGCAGCTCCTGCGTGACATGAGCTTTGCGTCCGGCGAAAGGTAAGCGCTTCAGGAACCGCACAGCCTCAGGCCCTGGCATCGCCGCCCAGGAGCTTTTCAGTCGCGCTCTGCTGAAGTGAGCTCGTAGATCCCGTCTTTGCCCTTTTCAAAACAAAATTGGAGATGGGGGGCGATGGACGCCACGGCCGCCACCAAAACCGCGAGTTCCACACGAGCCTTAAAGGTTTGTGTGTATTCCAAGGTGACATCGAAAGTGCCGGTTGCGTTTTTTGCAAAGGCCGTCACTCTTCCGCAATCCTCGGCGTGGGATGCTATTCCGAGCGAAAATAGAATGACTATAGCGCTAAATCGACACATGAGCCCCTCCTTCGAGAATATTCTTTAATTGGATGTTAAAATTGAATGTGGGCTCAGACAAGAATTTCTCGTGGACGTAGTCAGTCGAAACTTTTTTCGCGAGGCCCACTCAGCCAGTGTCTGAGTGCTTTCGACTTCCCACTTGCGCAATCTTTGAATGATTGGGCCCTTTCGCGAAAATGGCGCGGAACGGCCTGAAACCCCAGTTCAAAGGGTGAAAACTGCCCGAAGACTGGAAGAGGTGAACAAAAGTGGGAGAGGTCTTCATGATGAATACTTTCTTCATGCTGGCAGACTTTTAGAGTGTTGTCGCTTGCGTGCTGAATTTAAGTCGATCCGCTGATCGTGAGTATACTCCTTTCGCCTGGTTCAGATTTGAAATTCTCCCGCCGATTTCTTTTAATAAGAATGTTATGATTCGAAACCGGACCACAACAGGGCTTGTGCCCTAATGAGTTCTTAAAAAGCGTTTTCCGAACTAAGAAGAAGGTTGGGGGACTATAGGGTGGCGGGTAGCGGTTACCGGTTGTCAGCGGACAGGGGGAAGCAATGAAACCTAACATTCATAAAGTGGAGCGAATTATTCGAGTTTTAGTGGGCATAGCCCTAACAAGCCTTGCGTTCGTGGGGCCCGCCAATCTGTGGTTTCTCTTGGGGCTAATTCCCTTGGCTACCGGTCTTCTCGGTTGGTGCCCTCCCTATGCCTGGCTTGGGATAGACACTTGCAAATTGGGAAATAAAAGCTCTTAGAAAAAGGGTTGCCAGTTGCAGTTCTTACCCTTTAGAGCAGGAAACACCAGCCGGAGGCGAAAGCGGGCGATCATGTGGACCGTGGACAGCGCAACAGGTTCGCCGCTGTCCCTGAGCAGGCACTTCGCTAAACAAAGTAGTCTTTTTTTTGAATACCAAGTTGGCCCATTCTTCGATGAAGGTAAGTCCGTTCGATATCAAGTGACTTCGCCGCCTGAGTGATATTGCCCTTGGCTAATCTTAAATTCTCTAAGATATATTGGCGCTCTGCTTGGTCCCGGGCCTGCCTCAAGCTCAGCCGAGCACCGGGATGAGACGGGGGAGCCAACCGAGGATCATAAATCTCGTCGGGCAAGCATGATAGTCGAATCAGGTCCTCGCTCACGATGGCCATGCGTTCAATCACATTTTGCAACTCTCGAATATTGCCAGGCCAGGAGTAAGCTTGCAGATGCTGGAGAACGCTTGGGTCGAGTTCTCTTTTCCTGAAGCCGTTCTTTTCACATATCGATTTAAGAAAGTGCTGGCAAAATTGAGGTATATCCTCGGGACGCTCTCTCAGTGCAGGCATGTGAATGGGAAATACGTTGATGCGGTAGTACAGATCCTGGCGAAAGGTTCCTTGGGCCACCGCTGCTTTCAGATCTTTGTGGGTTGCCGTGATGACGCGAATGCTGACCTGCAAATGCTTTTCCGAACCGACTTTCTGAATTTCCCCGCTTTGAAGAACTCGAAGCACTTTTGCTTGCGCGGCGAGTGAGAGCTCGGCAACTTCGTCAAGGAAAATGGTTCCCTGATGAGCGAGCTCAAACAAACCGCGCTTTGACTGAATAGCTCCGGTAAAAGCGCCTCGCTCATAACCAAAAAGTTCCTGAAGAGCCGTGTGCTGGAAATCTGCAAGCACGGTTCTGTGGTGGGGCCGGTTCCGCAACGTACCGGCCTACCCGCTAATATCATTGCATCATGCCGATCGATCGATTAACGATGCGTCCATGAAGCAGAGATTCCCTAAGGTTCAAGATGTGTCTTTTGTCGCGATTCTCATACTGCCCTTTTACGGCTTTTCCGTCGGTGCAGCCATCAGAACGCCGCCAGCATGTTCGTCCATTTCCGAAGGCGCGGGCGGCGGGACATCGACCTCCCGTCTTCACAATATCTTCACTGTAAAGATGGACGAGTTAACCGCCCGCATGAAACGGATCGAGCAAACTGCCGCCACTCCGCTGGAACAGTTGAATCTTCTTGGCGTGAACGGGAAACCCATCGATCCGAATCTGATTGCGAAAATTGAAGCGGCGAAAAAAAGATATTATGCCCCCGGTCTCTCGACGAGCGATCATTTAGCCGGGATGAGAGCGATTCAGGAGATCAGAACGGCCCTGAAGGAATCAGTGGAATTTGGCGGGCGACCATCCCACGAAGTGGAAAAATTGACGCAAATTTTGATTGCTGGGGCTTCGGCGGGATTCTCTTTTTTCAATGTGCTCCATATGCTTGCGCACGTGATGGTGTTGGATAATCAGGCTAATCAGTCGCCCATTGACGACATCACCTTGAGATCGGTCTTGTGGCTGCGAGGACTCGGTGAAGAGATGGTTCGACTGCGGGAAAAACACAGGAAATTAGAAGGTTTCTCAGCCGACCCCCTCTTGCTGGGAATTCAAGAAGAGGCTGAATTAGATCAATTGTTTCGCCTGTTGTATGCTTCAGCAAGCACCTCGAGCAAGGTGCCGATCGACGTCATGACCAGATGGCTGGAACTGGCCGTTCAATATCGCGATACGAAAGGCAAATCCCGCGATATCAGTATGCTTTTTGATCACATGCTGGACCGTCACGTGTTTTTTCAAGAAATGAGCGAGGAGCAAAAAGATCTTCTAAAATTCATGTGGCATCAGGGAAATACCTCGTCTTTGGTGAACCAGATTGTGAACTCGGTAGTGCTAACTCAGGGTTCGTCTGAGCTTGTGCATGAACTGGGCACCGTGCGCTCGGCAATTGAAGAACTCCGGGAAGAGTCTGGACTCCGTTAACAGGGTAGTGCTTTCTTTGGCCGTTTCCGATTCGTTTTCCGGCGCCGTCGAGAATGGTCACCCAAAAAAACTGCAAGCTAGCTTGAATTCCCATTTGGCCAGATTTTAGTCTTGAGTCCCGGCGGCTGTCGCTCGGATGATGTGGATCAGTCCTAATCGAAGCAGGTTCCCATAAAGCATTTTCTCCTCTGAAGCGACCGGCTTGGCTTTGACGTCGTTGACAACGTTTAAAATCAGTTGCACGTCGCCACTTGCCGGCCATATCCTTATGGGCAAAGGGGGGGAACCATGGCCGGTCCGGGTCGCACATCCATCCTGCAAGGTCTCGTTGCTTCATTTTCAACACGGTTTTTTTTGAATTCGTTGATTGGCGTGCCTGCGCGCAAAGTGCCGTCATATCGGTTTTGACGGCACTCAAGCCGTAGTTCAGGGACCCGCATCATTTGTTAGGTAAATCCTTGAGGGGGGGATGAACCGATGAAAATCCGTTTTCTAAAATACGCTCTAAAAATTGGTTTCGCTTCCATGGCCTGGGGGGCATTCTCTGCCTCTGCCTCGCCATTTGCGCCGTCCCCGGCACTGTCTCCTGAATTCAACTGGAAAGTGACCCGCCAATGGTCAGCAGCCGACGAACATAAGTTCTCGGAATTTGTCGCCACCATGGGCGCGAGTCAGTGCCAAAGCCTGACTGGCTGTTTGACTTCGGCGACCGCCAATCCTTTCTATGCCGCCCGCACGCCGAAGGCCAAATATCCCGCCGACTGCGCCGATTTGCCCTTCGCTTTGCGCATGTATTTCTCGTGGATGGAAGAGTTGCCTTTCGATTATGTTAATGAAGTGGTCGCCGTCAAACGGATCGGTTCATCGGGCGCTGACATTCGTTACAGCAAGTACGGCAACAGGCCCGTCAGCCGGCGGTCTTTTCAGCCCGGAACCACCTACAACTTTTTGCGTGAATACAACGACATGAGAGACTCCGTCTCCACCGCCACCTATCGCATGCATTACAAGGAAATTTCGGACTTTTACCCGCCGACCATCGATCGTAAAGGCATTCGCCCGGGAACTGTGGTTTACGATCCTTCCGGTCATGCCGCCATTGTCTGGAAAATTGAATCCGACGGACGCGTGCGTTTGATGGATGCTCATCCTGACAACTCCGTCACGCGCATCACTTTCGACCAGAAATTTGTGCGCAGCCGTGTCGAGCACGGGGCTGGCTTTAAGAACTGGCGACCTGAATTGAATCTCGCGCCCACCGCCCAGCTGCCTGGCTTCTCCACGGAACAATTCAACCGCGAGTTTTCGATCGGTGGAACCCGCGTTTCATTTTATGACTACGTCCGCGCCGAGATGGCTGGGGGAGCTTTGCGTTTTGATCCCCTCGCTGAAGTTAAAACCATGATCTCGGAAATTTGCAGCAACATTCATGATCGCGAGGTCGCCGTGAACGCCGCACTGAGCGCCGGCCTCAATTCGAATCCCCACCCTGACCGCTTGCCGAAGAATATATTCGGAACATCCGGTGAATGGGAGGAGTATGCTACTCCGTCACGTGACGCCCGCCTCAAAGTGGCGTTTGCGCAGCTGCGCCAGGAGAGTGAGCGCTATGTCACCATGTACGAACGCGGTGATTCCCGCATCCAGTATCAGCCAGCCCCCAGTCGCCATTCCGGTTCTTGCGCGCCGAACGACCATGTTTGTTTCTTGGCGGCGTCGATGATGAGTGTTTATGAAGAAGGGGTCACGGCCGACGCCTGCCACTTCACTTATATGGACTCTCACGGCGCGAACCGACCGCTGACTTATACGGATGTGGTCGGCCGCCTGTTCGCTTTGTCTTTTGATCCCTACCACTGCGCCGAGTTGCGCTGGGGTGAAGGCAATGAGGGTTTGCGCACCTGTCAGGACGATCGGTTCAAACAGCAGTGGTATATCGCCGAACAGGGCTTGCGCAACCAAACCGAACGCACCTACGATGTCCGAATGGATTACGACGTGGTCGGCACGGCCAAAGAACTTGGCGTCGCCCATGCGCCCGATGTCGACCTGTGGGGTTACTTGGTCAATCGGGTCAAGGCGGCTGCCTTTTAGTTCGCCATCGACGTTTTTTCAATCTCTCACGAGTTTTTGTGAGCGACGACGTGATAACCCATGCATAAGGTATCCGTCGAAACCTGCGTTTTCTTCTTGAAAAAATAGTACAGAAAAGCCGGCGCAAGGCTGATCTTCGCGAACAATGAAGCCGAGGACGCCGAGCGGGCGACCTCGACGGACATCCAACCAAAGTAATCGCCGACCGGCTGAAGAGAGTCGATGACAAAGCCGTTTAATTTCAAGTTGTGTTCAAACCACCGGTCGGAAAAACCGGAATAAAAAAAATACGGATCCATGTGCCGCAGGCAATTGCTGGGAGCGGTGAGAATCAGTTTGCCGCGCGAACCGAGCAGCCGGGCGAACTCTTTGATGGTTTCATTCGGGTAAGGAATGTGTTCGAGCACTTCCGTGCACAAAATGGCATCGAAGAACCCCGCCTCGGCGGGAATCTTCCAAATATCGGAGACGTAATCGAGCTGGCCGTAGGCGTATCCATCCGTTCCCCCCGCGCCCAGGCTTCCGAGCATTTTCTTTTCATCCACGGAATATTTGCCAAAGTCCTGGCTTTGATAAACAAGGTGATCGCAACGGGACCGGTACCTTTGGCTTCCACATCCTGCATCCAGCAACCGGCTTTGCGGAGCAAGCTTGGCGAGTTCTCGATGGATGAACTCATCTCTCACATACTGATTGTCCAGTCGCTGTTTTATTTTCTTAAGCAAATGAAGGATCCTTGTTTGGCATTAATTCTTTAAAGATACAGGAGCGCGTCAGGAGGTTCCAGGTCCTTTTTGCGGGTCACGCTGAGTTAAATCTCACTCCCAATTCCAGGTCAGCAATCTGCCGGGATCGGCAGCTGGGGTCGGCGGCCGCCACCACTAAAATGGTTCGCCAACTTTTTACGGGGTTTTTCCGGGTAGCCGATTTTTCTATAAGTTTCAGAGGGATAATTCTGTCA
>PSRN01000128.1 GCA_003176075.1 Bdellovibrio sp. | reverse complement strand
AGGGCAGCCTGGTCTTTTTGCGAAGCCTCGTCCAGCAGGTAACCTTTCTCGGTCACCGTGAGCGTCACCACTTGCACGCCGGGGTCAGCCAGCCGGGCCAGCAGGCGGGCTGACTCCTGCCGCGCCAGCAGAGTCTCGCGCAACGAGCCGATGATGCGTGCGCGGCCGGGACCGTCTTCGACAATGTAAAGACCGTCCTGACGGCGCAGTTGCATGATCAGGCGCTCGCTGTGCAGACTGGTCGCCGAGATTCCCCAGCGCCGGTCATGCGCTAGAATTTCGTCGCTGTAGACCGCCAGATGGGCGCGAAAAAAGGAGCCCAGTCCCAGGTGCAAATGACCGATGCCCACCTCTTCGGGCCGGTAGGGCGGGCGCTCCAGCCGAGGGTCAAGCTCGGTGAGGTTCGCAGGATTCTTGAAATTCGAAAGATTCGAAAGATTCGCGAGATTTTCGAAAGTCGTAAGATTCAAGGGTCGTGGTTTTTGCGTTGGCCGCGGCTTCACAGACGGTAGGATTCCTTGGCCAGACGGTAGGTCAAGTCATGGGCCATTTCAAGGGCTTCGTCCTCGCGCAGGCGATGTTCAAGCACCCACTTCGCCAGCATCACGCAATCCATCCGTCGGGCCATGTCGTGGCGGGCCGGAATGGAACAAAAGGCGCGCGTGTCGTCGTTGAAGCCGACCGTGTTGTAAATTCCGGCCGTCTCCGTCACCTGCTCGCGGAATCGCTTCATGCCTTCGGGGCTGTCATGAAACCACCAAGGGGGTCCCAGTTTCACCGCCGGATAGAGGCCGGCGAGCGGCGCCAACTCCCGCGCGTAAACACTTTCATCGAGAGTGAAAAGAATCAAACGAAAGTTTTTTTCGTTGCCGAACCGGTCCAGCATTGGTTTGAGGGCGCGGACATATTCAGTCGGAGTGGGAATATCGCCGCCCACGTCGCGGCCAAAACGCTGATAGAGAAACTGATTGTGGTTGCGGCAAGCGCCGGGATGAAGTTGCATCACGAGTCCATCATCCAAACTCATGCGGGCCATTTCAAACAACATCATGGCGCGGAATTTTTCCGCCTCACTCGGAGAGGCCGTGCCGGAGATGGCCCGGTGAAAGAGTTTTTCCGCGTCCAGTGGCGTCGCCTCCAAGGTGGCCGCCGTGGGGTGGCCATGATCGGTGGAAGTGGCGCCCAGCGAGCGAAAGAAGTCACGTCGATTTCTCAAAGCCAGCAAGTAACCGGCAAATGAAAGTGTGTCCTCGCCGGTGAGCTCGCTGAGGCGGTTCAATTCTTGTTGAAAGTGCTCGTGCTCGGGGTCCAAAACGGGGTCCGGTCGAAAGCAAGGAATGATTCGGGCGGGCCAGCCGCTCTGGCGGATTTGCTGGTGATGCTGGAGCGGATCCGTGGGCCCGTCGGTCGTGCAAAGGACTTCGATATTGAATTTTTTAAAGAGCGAGCGCGGCCGAAAATCAGGGCGACCCAGGGCTGCATGAACCTGATCATAAATCTGATCGGCGGAGTCCGCGTTCAACCCCTCAGGCACGCTGAAAACTTCGCTCAAAACTTGCGCCATCCAGAGAGCGCTGGGAGTTCCGCGAAATAGATAAAAATGCTTGGCAAACAGCCGCCAGATCGTGCGAGGATCACACTCGTGGCGGCTTTGCCGCCCGCGCTGCTCGAAGGGTTGGTTATCCAGGGGTTCGCGGCCGAATGATTCCAGCGCCAGACCCTGGCTGTAGAGCAGGCGCAAGAGGTAATGGTCAGGAGTGATTAAGAGAGCCGCTGGATTGGCAAAGGGCTGATCCAAGGCGAACCAAGCCGGGTCAGTGTGGCCATGAGGGCTGATGATGGGCAGCCCTTTGATCTCTTCGTAGAGGTTGCGGCTCAAGGCGCGATGCTGTGGATCGATCGGAAACAGTCGATCCGGTGATAGCTGGGAATGGGGAATGGTCATTCGGAAATTGATTATGCCCAAGTGTGAGGGCTCGCGCCAGCGAGAAAGAACGGAATATCCGTGAAAAGAAATACCCGGGAAAATAAGGGGATTGAATACCTATGAAAATTGAATCGGCCAAAGTGATCGTGACTTGTCCCGGGCGAAATTTTGTAACTTTGAAAATCATGACAGACGAGGGTCTTTACGGGCTTGGTGATGCGACCCTGAATGGCCGCGAGCTGGCGGTGGTTTCTTACCTCGAGGATCACGTGATTCCCTGTCTGGTCGGGCGCGATGCCCACCGCATCGAAGACACTTGGCAATACCTTTATCGCGGCGCCTATTGGCGCCGGGGTCCTGTCACCATGACAGCCATTGCCGCTGTCGATACGGCGCTTTGGGATCTTAAAGCCAAGGCGGCGGGTTTGCCGCTTTACCAACTGCTGGGCGGAAAAAGTCGCGAGTCGGTGCTTGTTTACGGTCATGCCAATGGCAAAGACATTGAGCAGGCATTGGACGAAGTGGCCAGCTACGTGGATATGGGATACAAGGCCATTCGCATTCAATGTGGAGTTCCCGGTCTTCCCAGCACCTATGGCGTCTCCAAAGATAGACTCTTTTACGAGCCGGCGGACGGCGCGCTTCCCACCGAAAATGTGTGGTCAAGCGAGAAGTATCTGGATTGGACGCCGAAGTTGTTTGAAAAAGCGCGGGCGCGTTTCGGCTTTGAGCCCCATTTTTTGCATGATGTTCATCATCGCCTGACCCCCATCGAAGCGGCAAGGCTGGGTCGCTCGCTCGAGCCTTATCGGCTTTTTTGGCTGGAGGATCCGACCCCCGCTGAAAATCAACAGGCCTTCCGTTTGATTCGCCAGGGGACAGTGACGCCGCTGGCGGTGGGGGAGGTGTTCAGCAGCATTCATGATTGCCGTGAGCTGATTGAAGAACAGCTGATCGATTATATCCGCTGCACCGTTGTTCATGCTGGAGGCATCACCCATTTGCGGCAGATCGCCGGGCTGGCGGCGCTTTATCAGGTGCGCACGGGTTGCCATGGCGCCACTGATCTTTCGCCGGTCACGATGGGGGCTGCCCTTCATTTTGATCTTTCAATTCATAATTTTGGCATTCAAGAATACATGCGACACACGCCCGAGACGGACGCCGTCTTTCCTCATGCCTACCAATTTGCGCAAGGATCCCTGGCGCCGGGAGATCAGCCGGGTCATGGGGTTGATGTGGATGAGGAGCTGGCGGCGCAATATCCCTATCGGCGGGCTTACCTGCCGGTGAACCGACTTCAAGACGGAACCTTGCACAATTGGTGATCGCACAATTGGTGATTTAGGGTGTGCTTTGAATTCGCGATTTGTTCAGGGGCCCGCCTTGAATGAAACTGCGGTGGCCGACACACTGTTGGACGGATTTGCCGTTATTCGCCAATTCCAAGTCAAGGTTAAAGGGCTCGACGAATAAAAGTGCGCTTGCGCGTCGGCATTTTCCATGAGATCCAAATCGATCTCGCCTGAATAAGTGACCAAATCGAATACGGCACCGGCCGGAACGCCCGAATTAAACCCAAGTATTGGACCGTCGCCATCACCGACAACCGCTATAATCAAATCATTTGCTACGGTGGTGGTTATCGTTGGCATATTTGCTACCGTGGTTTGATTGCTCACATCCGTCGAAGGGACCCCCGCCGTTGTATCCAGGGGACTGGCCGCCGCACCGGAAATATCCCAGAAGAGAAAGGTCATTGTCGGACTCTGCCCCGAAATATGAATCGTGACGGAAAGGTTGGAATTGGGCTTTGCATTTGGTGAATACCAAATTTGCGGCTCGTCGCCAGCGGCTTCCAACTTATACCATGTTCCCCCTTCGTTGTCTGTGATGCTGGTGATGTTGGTCAAATTATTTCCATTCGCGGTACTTAAGACACGCAAGTTCCCTGTTGCGGGAATTTGCAAGGACCAGTCGGACGGAGGAATGTTAGTTGTTTGGTGTAAGATTTTATTGATGTGAATTCCAGTCGGTGACGTCGAACCCGCCGGGGAAGCCCTTAAGGCTACAGCAACGCCGTTAAAGGAATCGGCCGAGTCGCCAACTGACTGAATAGCTGGAGTGATCGTGGCTGCTGAACTTTGCAACATAAATTGCGTCGCGTGAGGGAAACCTTGATTAGTGGTCCATGCGATATCGGCGTCGAGCAAGGAAAAGCCATTGCCTGCAGACCAGCTAGTCGGGTTGCCTTGCGCTGGACTCGAGATTGCATAGTAATTCCATATCACGTTGCCACCCAAAGCGTCATTGTTTGCGGGGCTTATTGCTCCCGAACTCAGCGCCGGACCACGCAACGAGGCCAGCGAAGTCGAACCGCTGACTGGATTGACAGTGTCGATATTATTAAACTCTGAAACTACGTAATTAAGGGGTATGACAGCTGAAGGAAATGAAACGGTAATCAATGTTTGGCCACTTTGCGCATTCGGTAAGACCCAAATCGAGTTCACAAATCCGCCAGCACCGGCATCAGCAATGGCGGCCGGTGAGGTGGGCCAGATATTGCCATTACTGTCGGTAATCACTGGACTGCTTCCATGGGGATAACTTATTCCCAGGACCAGACAGTCGCCCGCACCAATCGGATTCGGGAGCGGGATCTTAAAGTTGTTACCCGGAATGCCCAGGCCGATCGGGTTGGTTGAGGATGCCACATGCTGAATGAGAGTCGGAGCTCCGGGAGTCAGCGCTGGCGTTGAGACTTGCACAGCAGTCGATTGAGCTGAGATATTCCCGGCCGCATCACCGGCGCTCACAGCGTAAGTGTAAGTTGTTGCTGCCGACAATCCAACGTCATTGTAACTTGTCGAAGTCGTTGTGGCGACCTGAACCCCGTTTCTAAAAACGAAATATCCCGTCACACCAACGTTATCCGTGGAGGGCGACCAACTCAACTGGGCTTGCGTTGGCGACAAGGCCGTCGCCGTCAGTCCGGTGGGTATGGATGGCGGTATCGTATCAGGCGGCAAAGTCAGAACGTTGATCGAATTGGACAAAGCTGAGTTATTGCCTGCGGCATCATAGGCATTGACGGCGTAAGTGTAAGTCGTCTGTGCCAGTAAGCCGCCATCTTGGTATGACGTTGACGCGGTTGTCGCAATTTGAGTTCCATTGCGATAGATCTTGTAACCCGTGACTGCGACGTTATCGGTTGAAGCACTCCAGCTGAGGGTGACCGAACTAACTCCGATGTTTGAAGATGAAAGATTCGTGGGAACAGAAGGAGGAGTTGTGTCTACAACGGCGGTAGTTGCAAAGGAATTACGGCCGCTGATGGCTTCGTTTCCTGCCGCATCCTTAGCGCGCACGCGGTAATAATAGGTTGTTTTAGCTTTCAGGCCCGAAAGAAGAACTTTATGTGATGTTACCAAAGTCGAGTTGATTGGGGTCAAGTTACCATACGATGTGGTCGTGCCATATTCGACTTGCGATGTTGCTGGCTCATTGGTCGTCCAACCCACCAAAGCCGAGTTGCCCGTTATGTTAGTCGCGGTGATCGACGATTGCGTCGGGGCTGTCGTGTCCAGGGTAATGGTCGTACTAAAGCTGGGCGACCAATTGCCGGCGGCATTCATGAATTGCACATAAACAGTTTTTATTCCGGCACCACTCGTCAAGATCCAGCTCAATGTACTTGCATAAGGGACTGGCGAATTGAAGGTCGTGCCGTTATTTGAAAGACGCATGTTCGTGACCGAGGAAAAACTGTCGCTCGCGTTCAAGGTCAATGTTACAGCCGTCGAATTGGTTGCTGAGGCACCATTATTGATCAGAATGCTGCCTGAGGGCACCGAATTATCGACGATAAAGCTGAAGCTGGCTGTTGCTGTGTTGCCTGCCGCATCCCAAGCGATTGCCGACAAAACATGGGGGCCATTTGCAACCGTTAAAGAATTCCAGATCATCGAGTAGGGAGCCGTCAGAATTTGAGAGCCGATGTTTGTACCGTCAACCTGAAACTGAACCCCAGCCACGCCCACGTTGTCACTGGCAGTTGCCAATAGACTTACGGACGAACCGCTAACAGCGGCGTTGGCGGGTGGCGACGATAAATTAACCGTGGGGGGGGTTACATCAATTGGCAAGGCCGTAGTTGTGACTGACAAAACCGCGGACTGGGCAGACTCATTTGCCGCTGCATCAAAGGCGGAAACGGAATAAGCATAAGTCGTCAAAGGTGCCAGGCCCGAGTCGGTGAAAGACGTCGTGGACGAGGTTCCAACCTGCACACCGTTTCGGTAGATATGGTATCCCGCCACTCCGATGTTATCGGAGGATGCCGTCCAAGCCAGACCGATCTGTGTCGGTGCGGTGAAGGTCCACTGCAAGTTCCCTGGCACAGAGGGGGGCGTGGTATCTGGCATCGTGTTGAGCGTTCCATAAAATGAAAAGTGAAAAGCACCCTGGCTTGATGAAGTTGCAAACGTGGCCGGAAGAACACCGTAGGTGGCCGCATAGTAACGACTTAGACCCGTTTGCGAGTTTCTAAATCCTAAGCTATTGCTGTTCGTTGCGTAGGCAAGCCAGTAAGTACCGGCGGGCAACGCGACCTGAGAAACGACATTGGCGGTGTTCCAACCAACCACGGGCGTAATTTCTGGGGTCTCGGCCAATTTCTTTCCCGGGCTTCCACCACTCCCAGAGGCATCATATACGCCCAATCTTAGTTTTCCCGCGGCTGCGGTTACGTAAAAAGATAAACTCTGCAACGTTGCGGATTGAGAAAGGCTGGCCTGTTGAGCTAAAACCAGATTAGCGTTGTCGCTATCATTATTTGGCGTCACCGCGGTCTCACCAAAATTGACGATCGCGGCGGTGGCAAAAAATGAATGAATGAAAGCAATTAGAAAAACCAGAAAACGCCAATAGATTTGTCGAAATTTGCCCATCTTTTGACCCCCAATTCAAAAATTATGCGCAAAATTGTGTCGAATAGAAAGCACTTCTCATTTTAGTCCAGAAATCTCCTCAAACTGGATATGTGGTTGACCTATCACTCGTCCTCTTTTGGGATGCCAATTCTTGGAGCACGATTTCTTAAGAGCTTGTTTGAAAGTAACTCAATTATTGGTTTTGATTTAGGGGTGTGGCTGTAGGAGCCGATAGGCCTCTTCCACCTCCTTCAGAGTGGGAAGGCCAGCGACGCTGCCGGAGCGAGTGACTTGCAAGGCGGCGGCGGCCGCCGCCCAGCGTGCGGAATCCTGCACCGACCGTTGGTGCTTGATACGGCAGGCGAGATAAGTCCCGTTAAAAGTGTCGCCAGCGCCAGTGGTATCAACAGCCTGAACGGGAAGGCTTGCCTGGTGAAAAATTTGACCGCTGGTTTTATCGCCCACCCAGGCGCAGCGCGGGCCTAATCTGACAATCACTTCAGCGAGTCCACGGGACCAGCAATGCTGAATCAGGTTCGCTATCGAGGCCTGTGAGATTTGATGGTTGCCGGCCGCTGATCCCTGGCCGAGGCTTGCCGTCAAAATGGGGATATCGTCCTCCGACAAAAAGAGAATCTTCACTTGATCGATCAAGCCGCGAAAATGTGAAATACAATCGTCAGCCGACCATAAACGCGCGCGAAAATTTAAATCATAAGCGGTCAGCCGCTGTTTGGCGCGCGCCCTGGTCAGCATCGACGTCACCAAAGCGGCGCTGGAACCTGAAAGAGCACTGGTGATGCCGCTGGTGTAAATAAGCCGGCTGGCCGCGAGATCGGCGTCCGTGAAATCCTGGCTCGCGAGACGAGAGGCGGCGCTGCCACTGCGATAGTACTGAAACGACCGCTCGCCTTTGGCATCGACGGTGATAAAATAAATGCCGTTAGCCCCAGGGACTTTCTTGCAGCCGCCCAAGTCCACGCCGGTGGCGCTCATGCGATTGAATAGAAAGTCCGTGAAAATATCCTCCCCCAGCAATGTTCCGTAACCCGAGCTGGCACCCATGCGCGCGGCCATGGCGGCGGTGGTGAAGGTGTCGCCGCCAAAAGAGGTGTGGAAATCCTCGGCGTCCGGATGACGGTAAAATTCAACCATGGTCTCGCCGAAGCAAAAGATATCGAGCTTTTGCCGTATCAACTAGTTCCCCAGCAACATAAGTCGTGAGAATCGCCCGGCGCGAAGCTCAATTTCCTGCCAGTCGCGAGCGGCAAGAGCCTCCGGCGCGAAGACCTCGCGACCCACCGAAAGAACCTTGGCGCCGGCTTGCAAAAAATCCTTGGCGGTCGTTTCCGTGACGCCGCCGGTGACCATCAGTTGCAAAAAAGGCAAAGGGGCGAGCAAGGACTTGACGCCACCCGCGCCATAAACTTGCGCCGGAAAGAGCTTGATCATTGGCGCCCCCATGGCGTGGGCGGCCATCAGTTCACTGGGGGTCAAAGCTCCTGGAATATAAAACAACTTGCGATCAAAAAACCAACGGCAAAGAGCCGGATCCAAGTGAGGAGAAACAAAAAAGCGAGCGCCAGCCTGCTGGGCCTCCTGCGCCTCTTTGACAGTCGTCAAAGAACCAGCGCCAATCACGGCGTTTGGCAGCAGCTGCGAAAGTTTCTCAATCACGAGCGGAGCCTGCGGAACCGTGAAGGTGACTTCGATGATTTGCAGGCCGCCCCGAAAGGCGGCTTCAGCGGCGGCCACCGCCAGTTCGGCGCTTTCGGCGCGCAGGACGCCGAGCAGTTTTTGCCGTTGCAGAATATGGTCAATTCCGGAGTCCCTGGAGTCCATTGCACCGCCTTATGATGTATCATCAACCCTATCATTCTTCCCGCAGGCGCACCAAAGTCATTTTGGGGGTCAGAAGATGAGCCCCCAACAAAGTCAGCGGGTAAATCGAACCGGCGATCAAAAAAGGAAAGAAATAGCTCTCCCCGTGACCGGTCTCGAGGATTTTCCCCAGGGTCAAAAAGGCGACCAGCGTTGCAAGTGAACCGACCATTCCGCCAAAGCCGATGACCGACGCCACCGCCTTTTTTGGGAAAAGATCTGAGACCATGGTAAAAATATTAACCGACCAGGCTTGGTGTCCGGCCGCGGCCAGAGCCATCAAAAGCATGGCCAATTCCGGTTGCTGGGTCCAGGTCATGAAAGACTGCGGGAAAACCGCGCCCACGCAGAGGAGAAGCGTGAGCTTGCGGGCGCGGTTCGTCGACCATCCACGGCTCATTAAAAATCCCGAAAGCCAGCCGCCGAAGAGACTTCCCACGTCGGCGGCGGCGAAAACAATAATCAGCGGGAGACCCAGGCCGCTGACGCTGAGTTTGAATTGATCCGCCAGGAAAATGCCACCCCAAAAAAGATAAAACCACCAAACCGCATCAGTGGTCTTCATCAAGGCAAAGGCCCAAGTTTCGCGACAGGGAAGAATCGCCCGCCAAGAAATTTTTTGAGGAATCTCCGGCGGCTGGCCGCTTTGGATTTTCCGCAGTTCCAGTTCATTCACCCGTGGGTCCTCTTCGGGACGACGGTAAGTTCTTAGCCAAACGAGCAACCATAGAAGGCTTAAGGCCGTGCTCATCAGAAAGGCGAGTGGCCAACGTTCGCCGTCATCGCTGACCACCAGGGGGACCAGGGTGGGGGCGAGAATCGCTCCCAGATTTGTTCCGGCGTTGACCACGCCGGTGGCAAAAGCCCTCTGTTGGGGTGGAAACCACTCGGTGATGGCCTTGGCGCAAGCCGGGAAATTTCCCGACTCTCCCAGGCCGAGACCAAAGCGCACCAGAGTGAATCCAATGAGCGAAAAAGCGGGACGTACCAGCGCATGGGCCAGATTGAAAAATGACCAGATCGCGATCGACAGGGCATAACCCTTTCGCGCCCCCCACCGGTCGACCAAATTTCCCATCCAGGGCAAGCCCATGGCGTAGGACAGTTGAAAGGCTATGGTGATGTAGCTGTAGTCCTCCATGGACCAGCCAAAGACCTTATCCCGCAACGTCGGAGCGAGAACCCCCAAAACGCTTCGATCGAGATAATTGATGGTTGTGGCAAAAAAGAGCAGGGCCAGGATTCGATAACGGTACTTGGTTTCTTTCATCCGCAAGATTTATGGTGGCTTGGATGTTTGAATGCAAGCGCTTTCACTCGACAGATCCGCCTGGACGATGGCAAAGTCTGCGGAGGTGCCAGAGGCACCGACTTGGCGGTCTCGCTACAGGTAAAGTCAAAAGAGGGGAAACTTTAAGGCGGGAAAAAAATGATATTTGTCAGATCGGCGCGGCACTTGGAAACGCGCAAACATCAGGCCCATTTTCAGCTCGAGGGTGGGTTGAAATTGACCCTTTCGGCGCTGGAAAAAAACCCGCAATAAAGTTTCCAGTGCAACCAAACGGTTAACAAGCTGAGTTGAAGATGGCCACCTGACGGGCCG
>PSRN01000066.1 GCA_003176075.1 Bdellovibrio sp. | reverse complement strand
CGACGACGAGTAACAAAGAGTCAGCTCAAAGCTATCGCTATTGGCAGCCAGTCAAAATGAAGAAACGCCCTAGGGTCCTGAGTCTGGACACCGGCCGGTGCAACCCGCCTAATCCGCCACGCTCGTCTTGGAGAATTTGGCTTTGGCGAAAGAGGGATAGGCTGCTTCTTTTTCTTTCGGTAAATTGTCCTTTAAAAACTGAAATGCCGTATCAACATCATCGACTCTTTGGACCAGTTTCAAATCTTCGGGATCAATCATTCCCCGATCCGCGAGGACATTCAAATTGATCACGTCTTTCCAATAATCTGATCCATAGAGAAGAATCAGAACTTTTCGGTCGAGTTTTTTTGTTTGCGCCAAAGTCAACATCTCCATCAGTTCATCGAGAGTTCCAAACCCGCCGGGAAACACGATCAAGGCGCGAGCCAAATGGGAAAACCACAGTTTGCGCATAAAGAAATAATGAAATTCAAAAAGCAACGACGGCGTCACATAGGGATTCGGCCTTTGCTCATAAGGCAGACCGATATTGAAGCCGATGGTGTCCGCTCCCCCATCGCGGGCCCCGCGATTGGCCGCCTCCATGATGCCGCCTCCGCCGCCGGAACAAATCACAAAACGCTTTGACTCGTGAAGTCGGCTTGACCAATCCGCGAGCTTGCAGGCCAGTGTTCGGGCGTCGCGATAGTACTTTCCCATCGGACCGTTTTCTTCAAGGCGTGCGGAACCGAAAAAGACGATGGTGTCGTGAATCCCCTCTTCTTTCAAGCGATAGAGTGGCTCCAGATACTCCGCTAAAATTCGGACTGGACGTCCTTCGTCGCTGTCGAGAAAATGCTGATTGTGATAAGCGGGTTCAGCCGACAAGACCTGCCCGGTCACTGGTGATTTCAACTTTTTATCTCTTTCCCATTTTTAGGGTGGCTGCCAAAACCTTTCGCTTTGCCTCAGTTGAGATATAATCCTGAGCGTGATCCCGGTCGTTCACCGTCGCACAGAACGCAAAACCCCCCCCTTCAATTTTGGCAGCCCTACAAAGGTCATTCTTCCAATTTCACCCGTGGCGGCTTCGCCGCCCACGCTTTTATTGCCGTTTCGCCTTCTTCTTGAAACGCATTTAATCTGGTTCGTGAATGCATTGTCGAAAATCGAGAAGAGATTTGTCAACCAACCTCGTGTCATTTGCCATCGCAGCAATCGGAACCACCAAAAAAATAGGCAAACTTCAAGTCAACCGTGCGAGCGCAAGAAAATGAGCGATGAAATAATGTGGACGATGGCGGCAAGATACATAAAAACGGCAAAAGGAAAATGAAAAGCGTGCCAGTGTTTCAATAATCGCTGGAACGGTTCAAGAAAATTTGCCTGTCTCATACTGAAAGCGTATTGCATCAAACAAACTCGAGCTTCCGCCGGCCATCCTTGCGGCAGCACCAACCGGCCAAACAAGCTGCGCAAATCACCCGCGATCGCCGAGACTAGCACCGTCAAGGATGCCTGCTGTTCGTTTCCCCGGGCCGCCCCCACGAAGAGCAGCGCCTTTTGCTTCACCTGATCTTTCGTTGCTTGCTCGGGTTCCAAATTTTGTTTTTTGAGAATCCGATCGAGCGAGTGAAGCCACCTTTCAGCCGCCTTTTCAATTTCCGCCTTCTTGCCCGCGACTTGAATATAGAAATAACGGCCGACGAGGCCGCTCGTGAAGGAAATAACCATGCTCCAAAATGAGATGCCGACAATTCCCCTGACCCGCAAGTTGGAGTGGAAAAATATGAAGGTCGGTCCGACGAGCCCGCAAAAAACATGAAAATTGAGCCACTGGGACAGTCGTCCGAAGGAATGCGCTGACAGAAATCTCTTGCGAATGGAATAGGCGTTCATCACCACCATGAAACCGAAGCCCAACCAACCGACCCATTGACCTAGCCAACCTCCCGACGCGGTTTCAAGGCGGCGTTCGCGTGAAACCAACCCGACAATCTGTGCCCGATAGAGCAAGCTCATTTGTGGTTGGAAGGACAAGGCATAGTATTCATAGCCCAGCACAAGAATAACCAAGGCCCAAATCATCAGATAAAACCGCATGCTCACAATGGTCCATCATTTGGCATCTGATGTAAAGTCGCCCATTTTGTTGAACTCGCAAACAGCGATCATTTTGGCACTCATTGACCGGTGCAAAAAATTTTAAAGAAGCGCGAAAGGTTTGATCCCGTTCACTCGTCTACTCTTTGAAGCAAGGTGATGAGGCTGTGGAGATGGCGGGCGTGGGTGAGTGGCGAAAAGTTTGCCGAAGCAATGATGCATCGGAGTACAGTTTTCGGATCGTGGGCGAATTGTGCGATGAACGGCGGGGCTTTTATTGAGTTCTTTTTGCGAGTTCCGATCAAGTGACGTGGGGGGTCTACGGAAGCCCTCAAAGGGGAGTGAAAATGTCGGCGCAAAGATATGAGACCAACGAACCAGCCTCCATCGAAGTTTACGGACGAAGGTCGATCATGGCGGCGACGCTGCGCAATCTTTCCGCCACGGGAGCTTGTCTGAGTTGGGACAAGGAAGGCTTCCAGCTGGAAACCGGAGATTTGGTTTGTCTCACCGTGGAACTGGGCGGACTCAATCGCCGGCATCGGGTCAACGCCGAGGTCATCTGGCGGGCGGGCAAGGAAATGGGCGTCACTTTTATCCCCCGCGAAGACCTCGTGCAGAGATTCACGAACCGCACGCGACGGTAGAACCGGCGATCCAAATGAGAAATTGCTTTCGCGGAATGTACTTCCCCCCCAGGGCCGCCACCACCGGTGTTATCATTTGCACGTCCATCCAGGCGTGACCGCGCCGCCGCAGCTCACCGACCAGCTCGAGCAGGCAAAGTTTCGAAGCATTGGGCCGCAGATGAAACATGGACTCGGCCGAAAAATACTTTTCCGTGATCACTCCGTAGATCCCGCCGACGACTTCTTCACCCTCCCAGCACTCCACCGAAAGAACGTGACCGCGGGCGAAAAGCCGGCGGTAAGCCGCGATCACTTCCGGAGTGATCCATGTTCCGTTCTGCCCGGGCCGGGGTTGACCCGCGCAGGCTTGAATGACCCGATCAAAGGCCTGGTTGACAGTGAATTCCCATTTTAACTTTTTTTGCGCCCGACGAAGACTCCGGGAAATATGCAGGTCCTTGAAAACAAGGACCCCGCGGGGATCGGGAGAAAACCACAACATCGGCGTGTCGGGCTGGGGCCAGGGAAAAATCCCCTGCCCGTAGGCGGTCAGCAAAGTTTGCGGGTCGAGTTGCCCGCCGACTGCGACCAAACCCTCACCCGTGGCATCAGCCGGGTCAGGAAACCGGTGGGGCATGGGTCACCTGACAGTTGTCGCAAATGCCGCAAGGTTCGCAGCTTTCGTCGAAGTAACGATGGATCAATACACGGCGGCAGGTTGTCCTGTCCTGAGCGTAGCGCACCATCTCGAGGAGTTTCTTATTCTGCACGCGGCGGCGGACCTCCGTTTTCATCGACTGAAAGTGCTCGGTCGAGGGCTCTTCGACGGCGGAATAGCCAAACTTGGAATCGGGATCCACCTCCAGGCACCCCCAACGCTCAAGCAGCAGCACGGCGGTCTCGGCGCGGAAGTCGCGGCGGTTGAAGTAGTTGATTTGTTCGCGCAAGTAATTGAATCCGCCCGCTTGCAATTGCGGATCATTTTTCTCGATCAAGCGATAGATTTGTTCAATGACCGCGACTTCTGGATTGGCCCATTTGATGAATTCCTCCTGGATGGTCACGTCGTCGACATCCCAAAGCAAGTGTCCAGAGGCTGGCCGCCCGTCTCTTCCGGCGCGTCCCACCTCCTGAAAGTAAGACTCGAGTGAGCCCGGCAATTCCGCGTGGATCACCGAACAAAGATCAGGCTTGTCGATGCCCAGACCAAACGCCGGTGTCGCCAGCAGAAGCCCTTGCGATAGCGCCAGAAAATCCCGCAAAACCCGCCGGCGAACCCGCGCCGGCAATTGACCGTGATAAATGAGGGGCTCCAAGCCCAGCCGGCGAAGCTCTTCCTTGAACTTGTAAAGGGTCCCGATCAGCGAGAGATAGACGACGGCCACTCCCTGGGCTTGATGAGCAAGACCGACGATGGCTCTCAGCTTTTCTTCCAGTCCATAGACGTCATGGACGTGCAAAGACAGATTGGGTCGCAGCAGCCCGGCGGAAAGAGTGGGGGCGTCTTTCAGCCGCAGCTGTTGGAGAATATCCCGCTGCGTTTCCGGAGTCGCCGTGGCTGTCAGGGCCAGGGTCAAAGGCTCGCCACCCGCCACGCTTCCGACCAAGTCGGTGCCCTTGGCACCTCCGCAGAGCCACTGTCTTTCTTCCCCCAAACGCGAAAAATCCGGCCGGAAGTCATGACCCCACTGGGAAATGCAGTGGGCTTCATCGACGACAAAAAGGCGGAGCGGCAGGTTTTCCGCCAGAGCCTCGCGAAAATCATTCTTGCGAAACCTCTCGGGGGTGACAAAAAGCAAATCCCATGCGCGTTGCTTGAGCTGGTCCAGGCGGCGACGCCGCTCCTCCCGCCGGATGCCGGAGTGAAGGCAGGTGGCGTGGAGGCCCATGCGCACGGACTTCAACACCTGATCATCCATGAGTGCGATCAAAGGGCTGATCACCAGCACGAGGCCCTCCTTCATCGCCGCCATCATCTGATAAATAAGGGATTTCCCGCCGCCCGTGGGCATCAGGGCGAGAACCGAGCGTCCCGCCAAGAGTTCGCTCAGGACTTCTTGCTGTAAGGGACGAAAACTCTGGTGGCCAAATTTGTGCAGCAAAATCGCGAGCTGAGGATCCATGATCTTCCCTGTCTTCGCTATGCTGGCCTACAAAGACAACCTTGTCATTATGACGCATTGCGCTTTATGCCTCTTTTGCCAGACATAACAAAGGATGATAAGTGCTTCATTCACCCCAATAAATACCCGTGGCGTCTGCGGAGGTGCTGAAAGCACCGACTTGGGCAGCGGAGGTGCTGAAAGCACCGACTTGGGCAGCGCCGACGACGATATGAGGATATGGAGAATTCATGGCAAAAAAGTGGGATATCAATCTTGTTCGTAACATTGGCATTTCAGCCCATATTGACTCTGGAAAAACCACGCTGTCGGAGCGGATTTTATTTTACGGCGGAAAGATCCACGCCATCCATGAAGTGAAAGGCAAAGACGGCGTCGGCGCGACCATGGATTTTATGGATCTCGAGCGGGAAAAAGGAATCACCATCCAGTCCGCCTGCACCCAGGTGACCTGGAAAGACTTCACCATCAATCTGATCGATACTCCCGGGCACGTCGATTTCACCATTGAAGTGGAGCGCTCCCTTCGGGTTTTGGATGGCGCGATTCTGGTTCTTTGCGGTGTGGCCGGCGTGCAATCCCAATCCATCACCGTGGACCGGCAAATGAAGCGTTATGGGGTTCCCCGCCTGGCCTTCGTCAACAAGTTGGACCGGCAAGGGGCCAACCCTTTCCGCGTCAAGGACGCCCTGGTTGAAAAGTTGCGGTTGAACGCCGTCATGTACCAGATTCCCATTGGTCTTGAAGACCAGCACAAGGGAGTGGTTGATCTGGTCAGCATGAAAGCCTTCGTCAACGAAGGTGAAAGCGGCGAGAAAGTCACCGAGATTCCAATTCCGGATGATTTGCGCAAGCAGGCGGATCAGTACCGGCAGATTTTGATTGAGAAATTGGCCGACGTTGATGAAACGATCGGCGATAAGTTTCTGATGGGCGAAGCGCCGAGCGAGGCGGAGATTCGCGCCGCCACTCGCAAGGCCGTCATCGCCTTGAAGCTGGTGCCGGTGTTTTGCGGCTCGGCCTTCAAGAACAAAGGGGTGCAACTCCTGCTGGATGCGGTGGGCGCCTATTTGCCCACCCCCTCTGAGAAAAAAGAGTTCGCTCTTGATCTCGACAAGAACGAAGAGAAAATAGATCTTCATCCGGATCCCAAGCTGCCGATGGTGGCCCTTGCATTCAAGCTGCAGGATACGCCGTTCGGTCAACTGACCTTCATGCGCGTTTACCAAGGACGACTGTGCAAGGGTGAATTTATCGTCAACACCACCAACCAGAAATCCGTGAAGATTCCCCGCGTGGTGCGGATGCACGCCGATAAGATGGAAGACCAGGAAGCCGCGGAAGCCGGCGATATCGTCGCCATGTTCGGCATTGACTGCGCTTCCGGCGACACTTTCGTTCATGAAGGGACCAACGTGGCGATGCAATCCATGCACGTGCCCGATGCCGTGATCTCGCTGGCCGTCTCTCCCAAGGATAAAACGGCGGCCAACAACTTTTCAAAAGCCCTGCAAAAGTTCCGCAAGGAAGATCCCACCTTTCGCGTCCACCGGGACGAGGAATCAGGTGAAACCATCATTTCAGGAATGGGCGAGCTTCATCTGGATATTTATATCGAGCGGATGAAACGGGAATTCGCCTGCGAGTGCGTTGTCGGCCAGCCCCAGGTGGCCTATCGGGAGACCATTGGCCAGGAAGCGCCTTACGATTACCAGCACAAGAAGCAGACGGGCGGTTCGGGTCAATACGCGAAAGTCATCGGCAAGATTGTTCCCTTGGGAGCCGACTCTCCTGAACCCTTCCAATTTGAAAACGAAGTGGTTGGCGGACGCATTCCGAAAGAATTTATCCCGGCGGTCGAAGAAGGATTCCATGAACAATGTCAGAAAGGGCCGCTCATTGGCTTTCCCATCGTTGGCGTCAAGGTGGTGCTCACCGACGGTGCCTACCATGACGTGGATTCAAGCTATATGGCCTTTAAGATTTGCGCCATGGCGGCCATGCGCGAGGTTTACCCCAAGGCAAAACCCACCGTGCTGGAACCCATTATGAAACTCGAGACGACAGTCCCCGAGGAGTATCAGGGCCCCGCCACCGGGCAAATCAACCAACGCCGTGGCGTGATCCAAAACACGACTTCTATCGAGGGCAATGCGGTGGTTGAAGCGCACGTGCCGCTGTCGGAGATGTTCGGTTACTCGACCGACCTTCGGTCCGCGACCAAAGGCAAAGGTGAATTCTCCATGGAATTCTCCCATTACTCACCGGCGCCTCGCAATATTCAGGATGAACTGGCTAAGAAATATCAGGAAAAGAGAGCCGCTGAGCAAAAGTAGGGCAGACAGCCTGGGAACCTCGACGCAGCGACAGTCCTGCCGGCGTTATTGCGCCGCAGTTCTCTTTAGCTAAAGACAAAGTGCGGGTACAATAGCCAGATATTCATGGCCCCGATCACCATTCTAGCTATTCTTGTTCTTTGCCTGTGTTTCTTGTGTTCATTTCTTGAGGGGGTGTTCCTCTCAATCACCGCCACTTATGTCGCCCTGGCTGTGAAGGAAGGCCGTCGCCACGGGCGATTATTGGAACACCTGAAGGAAAATGTCGACCGGCCGCTGTCGGCCATTCTAACCCTCAACACTATCGCCAACACGATTGGATCCTCGTCCGTGGGTGCCTTGACTTACGAATTGTATGGCAATGCCGCGGTTTCAGTGGTGTCCACGATTCTTGGCTTTGCGGTTTTGGTGTTGGGAGAATTTGTGCCCAAAGTCCTGGGCACGGTCTACTGGAAACAGACGGCGGCTCTTTCAGCCTACGCCATCCAATTTCTGATTTTTGTTTTGTCGCCCATTGTTTGGTTGGCTGAAACCCTCGGTCGGCTGGTCAAGCGCCCCGAAACCACCGTGGTCACCAGAGAAGAAATGATCGCGACGGCCGAGCTCGGGGTCGAGGAAGGCGCCCTTCACCGCAAGGAATCGGCCATCATCAAGAACCTTTTGACCCTCAATAGCCTTTTTGTTTCCGACATCATGACGCCACGATCGGTTTGCTTCGCGCTCGAGGGCGATATGACAGTGGCTGAAGTTCATCAAAAACATAAACCTCTTCGTTTTTCGCGCATTCCGGTTTACATCGAGGATCTGGACCACGTCATTGGGGTCACGATGCGCTACCGAATTCAAGAGTGCTTGTCCAACGACCAAGACAACGTAAAGATCAAGGACATCACGACACCCATCTCCACCGTTTCCGAGCGCATGACAGTGGCGGGATTGCTTGATTTCTTTATTCGAAAAAAGGAGCATCTCGCTTTGGTGGTCGACGAGTACGGAATCGTCACTGGCCTGGTGACTTTGGAAGACGCGATTGAAACTCTTCTCGGCGTGGAGATCGTCGACGAACTGGACAATGTCACCGATATGCGGCAGTACGCCCTGGAGCAATGGCAGATCCGCAAGAACAAGCTGCGCAGGACATAAATATCAAATGGCCGAAGCAAAAGTTTCTCTGTACTACACCACCTTTCCTGATCAAACCTCTGCCGAAGACATCTGTCGGAAACTTGTTCAAGAGCGTTTAATCGCCTGCGCCAATATCTTTCCGCCCATGGTCTCGCTTTACTGGTGGAGCGAAAAGATCGAGAAGAAGGCTGAAGTCGCGGCGATCTTGAAAACGCGACAGGGCTTTTTTAAGAAATTGCTCGAAAGATACGAATCCCTTCATCCTTACACGACCCCCTGCTTGGTGGAGATCGCCGTTGCTCAAATCAATCCATCTTATCGGGAATGGCTGATCTCGGAAGTTCGTTGAATTGATGGGACAAAGACATCGGCGGAAGTGGGGGCAAAAAGACCCCACCCAAATGCAAAACCAAAGACTATGGTCAAGAAGCCTAAGATCATGAAAAGCTTAAAGCATTCAAAATCAAAAACGCTTGCTTGAGACCTCGGCCCCATCTTCCTCTGACCCCCCGAACTGTGTTAAGCAAGAATTTTGCCAAGCTAAGGAGACAGAAATGACCCCAACTGAAATGACCCCAACCGAATTGACCGCAACCGAACTGGCCCGACAAATCTACGCTAAATCCTACCTTAGAGGAGAATTCCGCCTTCGCTCGGGTCAGATCTCAAACGAATATTTCGACAAGTACCGTTTTGAAAGTGAGCCCGCATTGCTGTGCGAGATCGCCCGTCATATGGCAAAGCTGATCCCGCCAAAAACCGAGATTCTGGCTGGCCTTGAAATGGGCGGAATTCCTTTGGCGACTGCTCTTTCGCTTGCAACAGGTCTGCCAACACTTTTTGTGCGCAAGAAGGCGAAGGAGTATGGAACCTGCCGAATCGCCGAAGGCACGGAGTTCGCCGGAAAGAAGGTCCTGGTGATCGAAGACGTTGTTACGACAGGGGGCCAACTCCTTCTCAGCGCCAGGGATCTCAGGGGCGCTGGAGCTGTCGTGGAGGATGTCTTGTGTGTGATCCTGCGGTCCAAAGAATCGCCTTGGACAGCCGAGAGCTTGCGTCTTCATTCGTTGTTTACAATGGAAGAAATCAAAGAAGCGGCGGCTCGATCAACTTTGTAGACAGAGTTGATTTAGTTCCCGCTGGCGGGGCTTCGCTGATTATCTCCACCCAAAAGACCCATCAGGTCCATGCCAAAATTCTCGAGGCTGCGACTTCCGCTGATATGCATGTCTTTCACTTGCCGGTCCTCGGAGGAAATCGCCTGATGAATCTCGTCAGCCTGGCGGGCTGCTTTTTCGATTTGGGGACAGCTCATCTTGCGAGCAAGCGCCTCCCGGCGTTTGCGAAGAACGTTCATGTAACATTCCTTCATCAATTTGCGGTCCCGTGGTCCCTTCGCTGGATGAAGGACAGCCGAACAGACCTGAGTGGCTTTGTCGAGTTCTTCACATCCGCAATTGCCACCAGCGCAACTCGCCTTCGCGTTTGAGGCGGGCAAAACAGTCAGCACCATGACAAGGGCCATTCGCCATCGAATCATTGTTTCTCCATATCGGACTGTTCTTATGGTTCTACGGGTCCAGCCCTACTTTTTCTGTGCCTTTATTCTTCTGTGCCTTTACTTTTCTGTGCCTTTCCTTATTTCTCCGCGGCGATATAGGCGATCCAGCTTTGACAGGCTTCCCCTTTTTGCAGTCGCCTGAATTCGCCATTGCCTCTCCCACGCGAGTTGGTCCCTTCCCAATAGACGTGGGTCTTGCGAAAACCCACTTCTTCAAGAAGATCACGGACCTCCGGAATGGACCACATCCGCCAGTCATAAGTGAAGACCTTGGCGCGCTTGGCCTCCCGACGACGCTTAAAATGAATATGAAAAGTGGCTCGATTTGAGACGGGATCGAACGCTTCCTGTTCCCAGAAATAAGTGAACTCATGTCGGCGGCTCGCTCCGCGTCCTTTGCGAAAAACCGTGTTCTCCTCGTTGGCGTCATAGCAGTCCGAGCCGCCGAAAATATCGAGAAGAAAAAGGCCATTTCTCCTGAGACCTCGCCGAACATTGGCAAAATACTTTTTCAATTCCACCCTCTGCAAAAAAATGAAGTAGGAAAAATTCATGGCGACAACAATATCCGCCGCGGGCAATGTCTCGCTGAGGACATTGGCTTGAATCAGCTTCAGGCGATGCAAGTCTGAATCGGTGATCCGGCGGGACTTCAGCTGGCCTTTGCCATATTCAATGGGCTCCGAATCGAGGTCGACACCCACGGCCAGGTGTCGCGGGTTGAGCTTCAACCACTCACAACTCAAAGCGAAGGTTCCACAGAAATCCTCGCGCAATATCCGGGCCGTGGATTTTCGCAATTGCCGGTAGGTTTTGCGAAAGAACTCAACGTCCGTCTCGGCGCTTTGAACCGCGCGGTGGTAGAGCTCGTACTTGTCAAACGGTCGAGCCGGCCTTCGTGGTTTTTTCACGGCTGATCGACTCATGGAATTTCAGAAAGAACTTCGCGCACGGCCGACAGAATGTCGGTCTTTTGCGGCACAGTGTTTTCCTCAAGCGACGGATGAAGACCGATCCCCGGCAGATTCTTGGCGGCGACCACGCGCGGGCGGGCGAGCAGCTGGTAAAACAATTCTTGCACGCATCGATAAACCAGGTGCTCGGCGAAATTAGTCACTTCCGTGTCTTCATTCACAAAAACCACCCGTCCTGTTTTTGCAATCGACGTTTTCAACATGGACCAATCGTAAGGATAGATTGACCTTAAATCAATAACCTCAATGGAACACCCTTCTTGCTTGAGTTCATCGGCGACCTCGTTGCACAGCAAGAGATGGCGGCCGTAAGATACCAGCGTCAGTTGATCTCCGGACCGAGTGATTTTTCCTTTTCCGATCGGGACAAGGTACTCTTCAAGCTCCGGCCAGCGTGGACGCCAGGAGCTTCGATCACCCAAGGGCGCGTCAATCATCGATTTGAGCTCTTTCTCGTTGTCAGGCTCACCCGGGATCAGTTCCTCACCCCTGATTCGCATCAGCGCCTTGGGCTTTAAGAACAACACCGGATTGCCGTCTTGTATGGCTGAAAGCATAAGTCCGTAGGCATCCAACGGAGTCGATGGCATCACCACTTTCCATCCCGGCAGCCGCGACGACCAGGCGTCAAAGGAGTGAGAATGGTAAACCGAGCCGCGAATGCCGGCGCCCACCGGAGTCATCACCACGAGGGGCATGGGGTACTGGCCATTGGAGCACCACAGAGTGTTGCCCGCCATTTTGAGAAGGTCGATGGTATTGAAGATGTAATCACAAAATTGAATTTCAGCGACACAGCGGTCTCCAGCCATGGCAATTCCCATGGCCATGCCGACAATCCCGCGCTCGTCCAACGGCGAGCTCCAGGCGGTGCTCAGTCCCTGGGTGGCGGTGAAAACTCCACCCAAAGGAAAGCCCACGTCCTCGCCGAAAATATCCCTCACTTCGAGGTTTTCTTCGCCAAAATGAAGCGCCATTCGAATGGCCTGTGCCATATTGGCCATTAGAATTTCCTCCAGTCAGCATTCTCATTGCCTGCGTAGACATGATCCCACAGCGTCTCGGCTTTGGGGCCAGGCTCACTCCTCACCGTTTGTTGCGCTTCAACACCTTGCCGTTCATACCGATCCCATGTTTCACGGCGCAACTTCTCAGAAACGTGGCCGGCTCTGAGCAGTCTCTCTTCGAACAATCTAACCGGATCCACTTCTTCACTGATCAAATTCGCGCCGCTGGCCGAAGAATGCCCGTACATTCTCGACACTCTTGCTTCAATGAACGAGGGCTTTCCCGTTCGCCGGATGTAGGTCATTTCTTCTTCCAAAGCCAAGTACGTTTCAATCGGGTTGCAGCCGTCAATCACGCGCGACCGCATATTGAAGGCACTGGCCCGGTCCGCGATGCGCGTCTCGCCATGCTGACCTTGGTAGGATGTCGAAATTCCCCATCTGTTGTTTTGCACGGTGATCAACAGGGGCAATTCCTGCCCCGGCCTTGAAGACCAGACCAGACAGCTTGCGAAATCTCCCTCGGCCGTGCCCGCATCACCGCCAGTGACCACGGTGATACCGCGGGCTCTCTCACCCGTGGCGGCTTCGCCGCCCACGCTTAGCCGTTTTTGCACGCGTGCCGTTCCCAAAGCCATGACATATTGAACTTCGATCGGGGAAGTCACGGGAATGATATTCCACTGGGGAAAACAATAATGATTGGCAAAGTTCCGGCCCCCGGTGCTGGGATCGGTCGCTCGATTCATGATCAAACGGATCGAATCAATCATTTCCATCCCGAGCGCGATCAGCGTGGGAGTCGCCCGGTAATGGAGGTGTAAGAAATCGTGTTCCGGACCGCGACCTTTGTTGATCAAAAGCCCGAGCGGCACACCCCAGGCCTCTTCGCCCGGGGCACCAATCCAAAAGTAGGCATCGCCGGCTTTGTAGATCTTAAGCAGCCGTTCTTCGAGGACTCTGGATTTAACCATTAGGTCGTAAAGGTGAAGGACCTTCTCCTTTGGCAGCAATGTCAACTCGCGATCTGAAGCTGGGGTTTTTGCGCCTGCTGAGACTCTTGCTCCTTTTCCTCCCCTTATTCCCCTTATTCCCTTCACTCCCTTTATTCCCTTTGCCCCCTTTGCTCCCTTTGCTCCCTTTGCTCCCTTTGAGCCTTTCGAGACCATCGAGGTCTCCGACGTGTCCGACGTCTTCGACTTCGTCGCGGCCTTCGCGGCGTTCGCGGCCCGCCGGTCCAACGGTGGAGGTGACCTTTGAGCCAAGCGCTTATCCTCTATTCTTTCAGGTATGTTGGTGTTTTTCACGCGCCCAGTGTGCGCTATTTCTTTGGTCTTGTCCACCCATCCATAGCTGACTGTGCGCTTGGTTCAATTTCCAAAATGTTCCCAAATGAACGCGGTCCTTTCTTGGCATCCATGCCGTTGGGGCCTCTTGGCCGGCCCCAAACCCCGCCTTTCGCGATCCATCCAGGATCGCGAAACCAAGATTTTCGTGCAAAGCCCATAGGTATAGGTGCTTGTCCTCGGCGCTCGCCATGGAAATGGATGGTTCTCCAAGCACTGTTAAGAGGTCTCCGCGAAATAAATTGCGAATTTTGGCTTGGTCTTTTCGACCCCTATAATAAGCAGATTTTTTCAGGATGAATGACCCGTGATCGTTGCACGGAAGTTCGGGTTTCGCGATCCCGGATGGATCGCGAAAGGCGGGGTTTGGGGCCGGCCAAGAGGCCCCAACGGCATGGATGCCTTGGTGTGAGCAGAACCACCGGCGAGACTATTTGTCGGTGGTATCCTTCGGACCTTTGACGACTTCTTTGTGAGTCGCAAGGGTCTTTTTCTCCTCGATCTCAATCAAGTCAGCCAAAACGTTCGCCGCCTCTTGAATATCAGGGCGCTTCAAGTATTCCTTCTCTCGCTCGGCCTTTTGATGACGAACCGATTTTTCTTTTTTCTTTTCAATCTCTTTCTTTTCCTTGTCCTTCATCACTTCCGACAACTTGATCAAGTGACCCGAACTCTTGGCTTTGTTCAAATCCTCGACAATTTTCTTAAATTCAGCATTTTTATCGACCCGGGCTTTCGACTTTTCGCTGAGCTCCTTCAGCCATTCCGGTTGCAGCGGCAGCCAGGCATTGGGGCCGTCTTTGACGTAAGCCGCCTCCGAAAGAAAAGGCGCCACCTTCGACGGCGGCAAAGAATAATCAAGACTCTTTTCGCCCATGTCTTCGGTATCAAAAGGCCCTGGAATCACCACATCGGCGGCAACTCCACGGTGCTGCGTGGAATTTCCCCCAGCCGTGTAAAACATTCCCACCGTCACTTTGATGGCTCCCAGCTCACCAGTCTGGGGAGGAATTTCAATCACCGACTGAACCGTGCCTTTACCAAAGGATGAAACGCCGCCCGTGATCACCGCCCGCCGATAATCCTTCAGCGTGCCGGCCACAATTTCCGAGGCTGAAGCGGAAACCCGGCTCGTCAGCAGCACCAACGGTCCGCTCCAGTTCACTTCTTCGTTGGTATCCGCCAGCACCAGGTCCTCGCGGCCTTCATCGCGTGACGACTGCTTCACCACGTTGCCCTTCGCGAAGAAAAGTCCGGCAACTTTCACGGCGTCATCCAGACTCCCGCCACCATTGGTGGAGAGATCCAGCACCAAACCCGCGACTTTTTTGGCGCGCGCTTCGTCCACGAGTTTCTTCACGTCAGCCGAACTTGATCGGCCACCCCGTCGCGCATCCGAGTAAAATGATGGGAAGTTGATAATGCCGATTTTTCGCTTTTGCCCGTCAATTTCCTTTTCATCATAGGAAATGCTGGCGGCCTGATCTTCAAGTTTGATCTCATCACGCACCAGTGTGATGTCATGCCTCTGGCCGGCTCCGGCTTTTTTGCGAAGGATGGTCAGGCGAACCTTCGTGCCCTTCTTCCCGCGGATTCTCTTGACCACTTCCCGCAGGTCCGTTTCGATGACATTTTCCATGGGACCCGTGGCCTGGCCGACGGCGATGATCTTATCCTGGTTCTCAATCAAAC